>NZ_JAGWCX010000085.1:0-15476 GCF_020657775.1 Clostridioides sp. ZZV14-6345
TAGAAAAAAATTAATTTTAAGACAACTCCTTTTTAAAAGATGAATTATAAATTTTTTATATATACATATGTTTTATATAATGGGGATTAATTGTAATTATAATTATTAGTGTTTTCCAATAAATTTGTCATACTATTTAAACTTATTCCAACAGTAGAGGCATTGTGTAAAAAGGCAGATGTACTTGGTCTAACAAATCCACCTACGCCAAGTAAAATCAGACCTAAATTAAAGCCAATAATAAACTTAGAACTTAAATCGATTCTCTTCATAAGCTTATTACTAATCTGCTTTAAAACGATTAAATTATTCAAATTATCTGCTGATATGGTAATATCTGAAATCTCTCTTGCTATTTCAGCTCCTTCACTCATTGCAATTCCGACATCTGATTCTGAAATAGCAGGAGAATCATTGATTCCATCACCAATCATAATTACTTTGCGACCTTTTAGTTTTTCATTTTTAACAAAATTGGCTTTATCTTCTGGTAAGACTTCTGAATAATATTCATCAACACCAACTTTACTTGCTATAGATTTAGCTGTTTTCTCACTATCTCCGGTCATCATCACAATCTTTTTGATTCCGTATTCTCTTAAATTTGAAATTACATATTTTGCTTCTTCTCGTAAAGGGTCATTGATGCAAATAACTGCTGATAATTTACCCGATATTGCCATAAATAGGTGTGAATATTCATCTGATAAATTGTTGTATTTATCCTCCTCTCCATCTGGGATAATACACTTTTCATCTTCAAATACAAAATGTTTGCTACCTATTATAACTTTTTTATCGTCGACTTTTGTTGAAATACCATGGGCAATAATGTACTCTACCTCTGTATGCATTTCTTTGTGACTAAGCCCTTGTTTTTTGGCTTCATAAACTACTGCATTTGCTATGGAGTGTGGGAAGTGTTCTTCTAAGCAAGCTGCAAGTCGTAACATATCCTTCTTATTATAATCTTGGAATGTAATTATGTCTGAAACAGTTGGTTGTGCCTTTGTCAATGTTCCTGTCTTATCAAATACAATAGTATCTGCACATGCGACACTTTCAAGGAATTTTCCACCTTTTACAGTAATATTATTATTGTTACATTCTCTCATAGCTGATAGTACTGAAATAGGGATAGAGAGTTTTAATGCACAGGAGAAATCTACCATCAATATAGAGAGTGCTTTTATAGGGTTTCTAGTAATTGCATAGGTTAATATACTTCCTAAAAAGCTGTATGGAACTAATGTGTCTGCCAGATGTTCAAATCTACTCTCTACAGAAGATTTTAACTTCTCAGATTCCTCAATCATAGTTACTATTTTTTGAAATCTAGTAGTGACAGCCTTTTCTTTAACGCACATAACAATATTGCCTTGTTCTATTACAGTTCCAGCATATATGTAAGAGCCTTCTTTTTTGTTGACTGCAAGAGATTCACCTGTAAGTGATGCCTGATTAACCATTGCTTCTCCAGATATTATAACTCCATCTAATGGAATCATATTTCCCATGTTTACACTGACTAAATCATCTTCTTTTATTTCTGAAATTGGAACTAGTATTTCAGTGTCATCTTTTTTTAACCATACTTTTTCAATGTTCAATGACATACTTTGAGCTAAATCGTCTATAGACTTTTTTCTAGTCCATTCTTCCAATAGTTCGCCGATACCAAGAAGAAACATGACTGACCCAGCTGTATTGACATCTTTTCTAAAAATGGAAATACCTATAGCAGTGGCATCTAAAACAGATATTTCTATTTTTTTATTTAGTAGTGAAGAGAGACCTTTTTTTAAATATTTTATAGAGTGAAGCCCGATTAAAAAAAATCTTAAAGACTTTGGGAAAAATATTTTGGATACACTTTTAATTAGTAGTTTGTTTACTAATTTGTCTCTATAGTAATTGTTTAATTCCCTGCTAGTATGTTCAGGTACTAGATTTTCTATTTTGCTATTATTAAAACTGAACTTAGTGATTTCTCTTATTATGTATTCTCTTTCTCCAGTGTAATAAATGACTGCATCACCAGTTCTATCATAAACTTTTGCTTTAGTAATACCATTTATAGAAGTTAAGTAATATAAGAGAGTATCGGACTGTTTGTTGTTTAATTTGCCAAGTTGTAAATCAAAGCGTATACGACCTCTTATTTCATGCTTTATATAAAAATTCAATTTACTTCCTCCTGATATTATTAATCATAATATATGGTACTATTAATTATAATTTTTTAGGTTATCAATCATGATGAATGATATGATTAGCCATAATATTTTAGGTCATTAGTCATGATATGATTAGTCGTAATACTTTAGATTGTCAATCATGATGGATGATATGATTAACCATAGTACCTGATATTATTAATCATAATAATCGTTAAATTTATTCTGCTGTGCAAGTACTATTTTTTTCTTCAACTACATTGTCCTTGATTTCTTCACATTTAACACTATTAGAATTAGTATCTTCTACAGTTTTTATAGTTTCAGTTTTAGGAGCTTGTTGTTCACATTTAGAAGCATCTTGTACAGCGTTTACCTTAGATGCAGATAATTCTTCTTGTTCGTTGATTTCTTTTGCTTCAGCTAAAATATCTTCTACATTTTCTTGAATTTTAGTAGTAGTTTCAAGGACAGAATCTTTAACTTTCAATGCTCCTGCTGTTGCACGAGTGCAAGTTTTTTTTACACAGTCACTTGAAAGTATCTTAACACCTACAGTACCAAAAAGTACTCCTCCTAAAAATATCCCTGTTTTTTTCATTTTTAAAATGTTCATTTTATCTTATCCTTTCATATAGTTAGATTTTGTTTATATTTATGTGCAGGGTAATAAATGCTAAAAGTAGAGTATGTTTTACAAAACTAATTTAGAGAGTGTAGTAATTAGAAAATTATTGATATTTAGTTCAAAAATTTTAGAATATAGTAAAATAATAATTATTATTAATAGATTTGTAAAATCATATGACATTTATTACCATTTATGCAATTAAGTATAGCATGTGCGAATGGTATTTTCAACAGAAAATGATAATTTATATCAATTAATTTGCTTGATTTGTAATAGATTATCAAAAATTATACTTCTTTATATATGAGCATGAAAGGCAAAGTTTTAATTTTTCAATTAAAGTGCATTAGATATATTATTATAAATAAGCATCACTTTAAGTATAATAATGATTAGGAGGGAGTGATTATTGTGTCTAAATGAATAACAAGATAAGTTTATGATTGTAAATATTATATAAACATAAAAATTAGTGAAATGGTTTGGGGAAATTGATAATATTGTGTTTGGGAGAGTATTCTTATCTCAAAAGGATAAAGTTATGACAAGAAATGAGTTGTTTGACATTTATACAAGCAGATATTAGAATAAAAGAAAATTAATTTATTTTGTTCACCTTATGCTAAGAAGGCGAACTAGGCAATTTAAAATCTATAGAATGGAGAAGAACTATGAATAAAAACAAAAATTCGGTTATTATATGTATGTTTGTAGGTATGATACTTGGAGTGGCTATAGGTTGTGCTATGGGTATTTCTAAAGGAAATGTAGGTATCCAAATGTGTTATGGTTTAGTTTTTGGAATGATAATTGGCATATGTATAGGGACTGTTATCAAAAATTCCAATAAAAAAGAATAAACAAATTTGGATTTATCGGTTTGTTTAGTTACTCCTTAATTGTGATAAAATTTTTTACTTATCTGTAAAAAATCAGATAAGATATATTAGTAGATACTTTTTATATTTTTTTAGTATGGCAAGAATTGAATTTATATATATTACATTTAAATGACAAAAAATAAAAGTTAATTTTGTTTAGGTGGAGCTTTTTTTGCTCTTATATACTGAATAATGTCAAGTAAGTCTGCATCTTCTAAAATACGATACTTAATCTAACCTCCATTATTGCCACAAGGATAACGATTGACCCAAAGTTCTTTAGCTTTTGGTGTTAAAGCAACTAGTATTTTTTCTACTGATGGAACTTGCCTATCGCCTATCTGAATCATAACAGTAAATGCACCTTTTTCAAAAAAAGCATAAAATAAATGAAAAGATTTATGGCTATATTTGTAACCCCAACCATAATTATTTCCAAAAGGAAATCGAAGTTCTCTTGATAAATTATATTGAGTTTCCAGGTAAGTTTCCAACTTACACAAGCGTGCATATCCATCTTTACCTATGTATTCTATTATTTGAGACAAACAAGGTTTATTGCTTTTATCAAGCATACGTTCATACATTAAAATTTACCTCCGTTTTTACTTTTGAGTATAGCAAAGTAATTATGACAATAGTATGTCAAGTTTTTATGTTTTATTAGACTAATATGTAAATATAAAGTAGTTAGTATTGGATTATAGAAAAATATGATATTTATATATATTGGAAAAAAATGTAAAATAATGATAAAATATAGTTTATAATACAAAAGTATAATTATATTATAATTATACGTGTTTAGTTGGATTTGTGTATTTAAATAATGTATAATTTATGCTGATTACTGCTAAAAAAGCATAATAATATTGCATTGTAAGGTTTTATAAACTTCTAATTGAAAGGGGAGAATTCAAATGGATAAGAGATATTTAGAATCCGATGTATTTGAAGCTTTTCAAGAAAGACTTTCTTATCTTTTCAATGAATTTGATTATATCTATGTATCTTTTAGCGGAGGAAAAGATAGTGGTTTACTGCTAAATTTAGTTTTGGATTATAAGAGAAAGAATAATATAAGTTCCAAAATAGGAGTATTTCATCAAGATTTTGAGGCTCAATATAGTATGACTACTGAATATGTTGAAAAAGTATTTGAGGATAATATTGAAGATATTGAACCATATTGGGTGTGTTTACCAATGGCTACAAGAACTGCTGTAGGAAATTATGAAATGTTTTGGTATCCATGGGATGATGAGAAAGAAGATTTATGGGTAAGAGAAATGCCAGTCAAAGAATACATAATAAATCAAAAAAATAATCCTTTTACTTACTATAAATATAAAATGAGACAAGAAAGTTTGGCAAAACAATTTGGTAGGTGGATTAGAGATATACACGAAGGTGCAAAAGTTGTTTGCTTATTAGGAACGAGAGCATCAGAATCTCTACAACGTTATTGTTCTATTGTAAATAAACAGCATGGATATAAAGGAAAGTGCTGGATAACGAAGGAATTTAAAAATGTCTGGACAGCATCACCTATATATGATTGGGAGATAGAAGATGTCTGGCTAGCCAACTATAAATTTAACTATGATTACAATAAAATTTATGATTTATTCTATAAAGCTGGAGTAGCTCCAAGAAAAATGAGAGTAGCATCACCTTTTAATGATTCAGCTAAAGAGAGTTTAAATTTATATAGGGTATTAGACCCAAAGGTATGGGTGAAATTGGTTGCTAGAGTACAAGGAGCTAATTTTACTTCTATTTATGGAAAAACAAAAGCGATGGGATATCGTAGTGTTAAGTTACCATATGGGCATACCTGGAAAAGTTTTACCTATTTTTTGCTTGATACCTTACCTGAAAATATAAGAAATAGCTATATTAAAAAATTTTCAACATCTATTGATTTTTGGCATAATACAGGAGGTGGTTTGCCAGAAATCGTTATACATGAATTGATGAGAAAAGGTTATAAAATAGAGTTAAATGGAGTTTCAAATCATACAAAAGATAAAAAGAGTAGGGTCATATTTTTGGATGATATACCTGATGATACAGATGATATTAAATTTACCAAAGATATACCAAGTTGGAAAAGAATGTGTTATTGTATTTTAAAAAATGACCATATGTGTAAGTTTATGGGATTTGGTCCTACAAAAGAACAAAAAGTTAGAACAGAATATATTAAGAAAAAATATGAAAAAATCCATTAGATAGGAGTTAAGATACTATGGAATATAAAAGTCCTGTATATGGAATCATCGCAGTACCAATTGAAAAAATAGAATCTAACGACTATAATCCAAATGCAGTAGCCCCACCAGAAATGCAGTTGTTGTACAAAAGTATAAAAGAAGATGGTTATACAATGCCAATTGTTTGTTATTATAATCAGGAAAAAGACAAGTATGTTATTGTAGATGGTTTTCATCGTTATAGAATAATGCTTGAAAATGAGGATATATATGATAGAGAAAATGGACTTCTTCCTGTTTCAGTAATTGATAAATCTATTGAAGAAAGAATGGCAAGTACTATTCGACACAATCGTGCAAGGGGTTCTCATAATGTAGATTTAATGAGCAAAATTATAACTGAACTTTGTGAAATTGGAAAATCTGATGAATGGATATCAAAGCATCTCGGTATGGAAATTGATGAAATTCTTAGGTTGAAGCAAATAACTGGATTAGCTTATTTATTTAAAGATAAAGAGTTTGGTAATGCATGGATTCCTTTTGGTTCTGATATAGAATAAGAAAATTAAAGAGATTTATTAAAAGAAAAATATATATTAAAAATGAATGCTTTTAATATTATGTATAAATATAGAGAAAAGAGTAGGAAAAATATCCTATTCTTTTTTTATTTTTGTATAGCTATTAAGAGAATTTATAAATGTACAAGTATTGAGAAGCTATATGAATATAGAGGTGTTAAGGCTATATTTTTAAATTAAATTAAATAATATAACTTAAAATATTTTAATATCAATTTATTAATAAGCAAAAATAGTATTAAATTGTATATTTATATTGATTTAGATAAAATACAATCACATTTTATCTAAAAATGAATAATATATAGTAAATAGTAATTAAGTAATAAAAAATTGTATAAACTCTATATTAATTATTTCAAATAGATATTTATAAAAGATTAGTTTAATTACACCAATTTTTAAGAATAACATAAGAACAAAAAAGATACTCATTTAATTTTATTAGAGGTCTATTAAAACTACTGCTTATAATATAGAATCAGTATACAATTTTTAAAACAATACTATTTCAAAATTCTAAAAATTAAGGAGGATAATTAATGGGATATTTAAAAGATGATAGACAAGATTATTGTTGTGAATTTGCTAGACCATACATTAATCGTCAAATTTACAATGACACATACAATCCAAAAACAGCATTAAAAAGAGGTACTTTATTTCCTGAACTCGATTTAATAGAGTCAAATAACTATAATGATTGGCTATATGCAAATCCTAAAAACAGAGTTAGAGCTAAAAAAGGGGGTAACATGTACTAATGTCATTAAATAGAAGAGAGCTTTTAGAGAAAATTTCAGAATATCAATTTGCTTGTATAGAATTAAATTTATATTTAGACAATAATCCAAAGGATAAGAAGGCACTTGATTCATACAACAGATACTGCGATAAATTTACACAAGCTGTATGTGATTATGAGTCTAGATATGGAGCATTAACTAATTTTGGGTATGAATCAAGTGAATATCCTTGGTCATGGATATCTGAACCTTGGCCATGGGATAAATCATTTTATAAATAAAATTATACAATATTAAAATTAAATTTATTATTAATATATATTAAGGAGGAGTAAGATAATATGTGGATTTATCAAAAAACACTGGAACATCCAGTTAACATAAGACAAGCAGACCCTAGAATGGCAAAATATATCATGACTCAGTTGGGAGGACCTAATGGTGAGCTGGCAGCTGCAACTAGATATCTTCAACAAAGATATACTATGCCAACTGGAAAATCTCGCGCACTTTTAACTGATATAGGTACAGAAGAAATGGCTCATGTTGAGATAATTTCTTCAATGTTATATCAATTAATAGGTAATTGTACTCCAGAAGAACTTAAAGCTGCTGGGCTTGGAAGTAATTATGCTACTTTTGGACATGGTCTTCAGCCAGTAGATTCTAATGGAGTAAACTTTACTACAAGTTATATTAATGTCTTTGGCGATTCGGTAACGGATTTACATGAGGATATGGCTGCTGAACAAAAAGCATTGGCTACGTACTATCAATTAATAAATTTAACTGATGACCCTGATTTAAAAGATATATTGAAATTCTTAGGTCAAAGGGAAGTAGTACACTATCAAAGATTTGGTGAAGCACTAATGGATGTTTACGAATTTACAGAGTGTAAACATCAGTTCTAATAAAACAGTAAAAATAAGAGGTAAAGGCTTAAATAGATTGCCTTTATTTCTTGTTTTTTGTTATTCAAATAGATTATTTTGTTACTTAAATTTGTCAGTAAAAACAAGTAACTATATGAATAATAATTATATAAATTGTGGAGTATTAGTATAAATTAAGTGTCTACTGCTAGCGAAACACTTTTGTCAGTAATAGGGCAATACATAGAAAGTGTCAATAGTAGAGAATTTACATGAGAATCAGTTTGTAAGGATATTTTGATTGCATGTAATGAGGGTGGAGTTAAATCAAGTGAGATTGATTATATTAATCTTTTCTTTATATAAGAAGATTCCTAAAATCGGTACATTTGGAAAACTGTTGATTCCATTTATAATGGCTGGTATTCTTGGGTTTGTAATGCCCGAAGTGTTGGGAAGTGGACACAATTTAGTTGAAGCACTTACAAGTCATGAATATATTTTTGGAATGGTTGTTTTGATTTTTGTTATACGTTTTATATTTTCGGCTGTCAGTTTTGGGTCAGGTGCACCAGGGGGAATCTTTTTTCCACTGCTTGTTTTAGGAGCGTTTATGGGTGGAATATTTGGAATGGTAGGTGTTAAGGTTTTTGGAATGAACCCAGATTATGTCAATAATTTTGTACTTTTGGCTATGGCAGGATATTTTACAGCTATTGTGCGTGCCCCTTTAACTGGAATTATATTGATTTTTGAAATGACAGGTTCTGTTAGTCAAATGCTTTCACTATCAGTAATTTCGATTGTGGCATATATTGTGGCTACACTTATGAAATCTAAACCTATTTATGAAAGTCTTCTTGAGAGGTTACTTGAGAAAAATGGAGAACCTGCACCTAAAGATAGGGGAGAGGTTATTATTATAGTTAAATTGATTGTATTAGTGGAAGTATTTGGAAGATTGTTTATAGGTATTTGTTATCGTAAAGTAAGGTGATTTAGAATAAAAGTAAAAGGTTATAAAGCAATGAGTACTGTATTATAGAAAAGAGGACAAGAGTTTTAGAGTGAAAGTAAAAGTGTAAATAAGTATTTTAAAATATACTAAAAAACAAGAGAAATACTTTTAAGACAGTAATAAATAGTCAAATATTTCTATACCATAGTAAATAATTATCATAAAAAAGATATTATTATAATAAAGAAAGTATAATAGTAAAGAAGTTATCATAAAAAAGATATTAATTTTTTACTAAAAAAGCTATCACAATCAACAACGAAAAAGCGATTGAAAGTATTGAAAAAGTAAAGTGAGAATTTGAGTCATTATTACGATTATTAAGTTTTATCCATAAACCACATATAATTGTACACAATAATAAAATTGCTGATATTACTCCTATAAATGTAAAAAACATTAAAACTCCCCCTTATTTAATGTAAGTGTCTTTTAGTCAATGAAAATATTTTCATCCATTACTAGGGAATAACAGAGATGTACATTAAAAATAAATACATTACTATTTTGTAATATCTAATAAAAGTAAATCTAATTGAAAGTCTATTAAGCTATTTCTCTGTTCAACATTCTTAATATCAATACCGCTATACTTAAAAAAAGCATCAGAGCGAAGAAAAAGTAACTGAATAAATGAAGTTATTTGATATGCAATAGTCCTGTATTCAGATTCAGTTTTTTTATTGTCCTGATTTTCATAATGAGCCTTAACCAAAGGTAGTATTTCAAATGGATAAACAATTTCTTCTTGTATTAATATGTAGGGTACAGAAACCTTTATAAATTGACTATATTCTCCTATAAAATCAAAAAATGCAATTAGTATTTCCCTTAATTGCTGTTTAGGTGCTAAATTTTTAGTATCGTGTGTAGCCTTATATTCATTCATATGATGCTTTAAAAATTTTTTAATAGAAGTATTAATCAACTCTTCTTTAGATTTAAAATAATAATTAATCATAGCTAAATTTACATTTGCTTTAGCTACAATTTCTCTAGCTGTAATACTTGAAATATCTCTATGTGAAGATAGTAACTGGATTGTGGCATTAATTAGTTGTTCTTTTGTTGAATCTACTCTCATAATTTTTCCCCTCAAAAATTTCTTCATAAAAAATTAAACGTGTTTAATACACGTTTAGATACTATCATGAAAATTTTAAGATGTCAATGGGTGGTTGGTACTTAGACATTTAGTTACAAATATATTAAACTTTTATAAGAGGTATCTGAATTTCTGTAAGATAATTTTCAGGATTTGTTTCATTATGCTCGCCTTTATGACCAATTTGCCTATTTATACCTGACATTTTATAATCACTATTTTTATCCAACCAATAACAAAAGGACTCATATGCACCAGCTATATTTTCATATGGACCATACACCATAGTGCATGCCATTATATCAACTTCTTCTGTCTCATGATATATAAATTCAGACTTATTCTTTCCAAGCTTCTTTACGACAATTCCAACTTCAATATCTACACCATTATCTCTAACTTCTTCGTCATGGTAAAATGCTATATTATTGTTGGATTGACGTGATACTTCTATATGTTCTTTTTTAACAAAATCATATAACTTCTCCCAGAGGATGCCTTCAGAGTAGTAGTCTGGTATTATTTCTCTAAGTGATATGATTTTATAACTTGGAATCTTCTTAAAGACAACATTGTAATGAATCTCATTTTTATCACAGTTTATGGCTTCTATAAGCTTATCAATTTTATTTATTCTCTGTTGTTCTTGTTTTATTTCATTTTGTATTTCATTCTTTTTTCGATTTAATTCTTTAATTACAAATTCATCATCCCAATTATGTATGATATTTGCTATTTCTGAAACACTAAATTTTGAATCTCTCAATAAGACAATTCTTTGTAAAGTTGAAATTTGTTCAACCGAGTATAGCCGATGACCTGTATATTTATCTATTTCTGCAGGTTTTAGAATACCGAGTTCATCATAATAACGTAACATACGAATAGAAACCTGTGTCAATTTTGAAACTTCTCCAATTTTAAACATTAAAATATAACCTCCTTTTCGCTTATAATCAGTATATATTTTGTTTTTGTATACTTCAAGCATTTAGGGAGGTACATTTATATTACAGTTATTACTATAAACTATGGAGAGTAAACTGCATTTGATTCATAGTTGTATCAAATTACAGATTATTTTAAATTTTATAGCCCATATTAAAATTAATATTCTAGCTCAAATTCAAAATTATCTGACTTTATCTGCTCAATTTCAGAGTTTACCTTCTGTTTAAATTTATTAGAAGAAATTATATATGCAAGAAATATCAAACCAAATATTATTTGTACATATTGAGCTATTACACATAATTTAATAGGGTAGTGTAAAATCAATTGAACATTGAAGAAGAAGTACATCATATGAGTAAATCCAGCTGCTAAAATACTTCTATTTGTATTGATATATACAAAGTTAATGATAAAGTTTAAAAGTACAATGTTTGGTATAAATAAAAATGCGTCAAATAGAGAATATTGTGCTAAATTATATGGTATTTGATTAGGTGTAAAATATGACCCTAAGTACCAAACTCCACAAACAAGCCCTAAAATAATTGAAGAACCTGTAAATCCAAATCTGACTAACAATTTATCAATAGCATATCCTCTCCATCCAAATTCTTGACTAAGTATACTTGATATAAAACTTGCGAATAAAATAAAAGCTATTTGAGAGGGTTTATACATTGCTATATGTACCCAATCTATATCAGAAGTTTTTATATTAAAGTAATTTCCTATTGTTAAAGAAACAATAAAAGTTAAAGCAAAAAATAATATTGTTAATAATGGCCATTTTATGCCCATTTCTCTAAAGCTTAGGTATCTATAAATGAAATCCTGTTTTGCACTTTGTGGGTAGACTGTAGAGATAAAAAGTAGACCTACAATAGCTGGTGACGTATATGCAAGATAAAATATGATTTCTCCAAGTATAGTGCCTGTAATTCCAAATAATACAGGTGTAAGACTGAATATCCAGTTAAGTAATAGAGTAAATATAAAGAAATAGGTTAAGTGTTTATTTGTATTAAAAGGGGTGTTATATAGTTGCATTTTTTTACTATCCTTTCGTTTTATAATAGAATTTTAATTTATCTAATCGTTTGCTTCTTATGTATTAAGTTTTCATTTAACATTAGTCATTATTTGTTATAATATGTTATTTTTTGTATTTTGACTATCTATTTATAAATTAAATATAATTAGTTAGTATTTACTATTGAATTATATTATTTTATTTTGATTATTAAATAGGTCAATAAATGTACAATTAGTGATATTAATAAATTACTTTAGATTTTTATTAAATGTTTAGCTTTTCTCTAATATTTTTTATGTAACAACGTCATCTCATTTTATTACTGTCATTAGAATAGCATTATATCTTATTGAGTCCAACTAGATGCGTTCTAAATTTCAAATTATGTATAGTGAAATTCAAAAATTAAACAGTGAAATTCAAATTTGAGGTGATAAAATTCAAAAAATACTATGGATATTTGGAAATATAATCCAAATATCCTAGTATTTTTCATAGAATATATCTAATTATTTTACAAATAGACCTATTTTATGATTTACATAGATTGTCAAATTTACTTCTTAAATACCAAAATATTTTTGGATAGTGTATCAATACTGTTAGATAAAGTGTTTAATTTACCCTCGATTCTAACCAATAAATACATAGATAGAGCTATGGGAAAACCAACATTGGTTATTAACAGTTGTAAACTATCATCCATGAAATTAGCCTCCTATTCTATAACTAAGTCGTAAGGAGTGGTATTTGTTTCTACAACCTTAGCTTCAACAGCAGAAGCAAGGTCGAATCCTCCAACTGAAAAAATATTTTTAGATACTATCAAATCCATAACAGATTTTATATTTTCTTCAGTTAAGTTATCTTTTGGATTTTCTATAGAAAAAGAAACTTGCTTATCCTTTACATTTTTAAAACTCATGACTAATTTTTTCTTAATCTCCATACAGTTACCTCCGATATAATAATTTATATTTTAAATTGTTAATATTAATTGTTGCTATCAATTTGTTGATTTTAATTGTTGTTAGTATAGTAAATGCCTTGATATTATTTCAGTTAGCTTAAATTGAGTGTGACAGCACTTGCAATAGCTAACATGTGTAAGTTGAAATATATTTGACATATTAATCTTTAAAGTATCAATGTATCAAAGCTATAATATTGAATTTATAAACTATATTGAATTTATCACTTAATATTGAAGTTATAACATATAAAATCTATAGCACATTGAGTCATTATATAATTTAACACTTTATATAAAGAGTAGATTTCTTATTTTTGAAGTAGACTATATTCAAAAGTTATTATTTAGATAGAGATGTACTATCTAATTTTAAAATATCTACAATAGGATTTTCTTGAAGACTTGCTATTGCCTCTGCAACAGCATAAACATCATCATTCAATGCTTCTGCCTTTACATTTGCGAATGACTTACTTTTAATAACCGCCTTACCCTTATCATCAAAACCAGCATCCAATTTTAGTTTTATACTAGATAAATTTTTTGTTGAAACAACTGCCATAAAATTACCTCCTAAAAATTTAATTTCAAAGATTTGTCGACTTTCTTTGTTAACTATAATACTATCATCTAAGATAATATCGGAGTTAAACCATAATTTCTTAAGATTTTTTGTGTAAATTTTTATAGAAAAAATTTTCATATGTGTATAATGAGGTAACTTATAAGTTATTTATGGAAATATGTTTTTAGTATTTAAAAACAGTGTTTGTGTATTTTCATGTTAGTTGAGCTATTTTTGAGTAGGGTTTTATATGTATAGAGTTAAATGTTAGGTGTTAAAGTTTATGTTAAAAAAATTATTAAATTTAATCTGTAAATAAAAAAGTTAAAAGTCCAATATTAACATTTTACCTTTAAAGCATTAAAATCTTTATTAAAGCTAACAAAGTTATTAGGTTATGAAAAATTTTATTAAATTTAATACAGTTATAAGACTAAAAAAATCTATATTGGGAAAGTTCATTTTGTAATACCCTCATAAAGATAGTTTAGTAAATAATTCATTAAATAAAAACTTTGTTAAGGTTGTAAAAAAATTTAAGAGGGGAGTGTAGTTTATGAAAATAAAATTGGAAGATATACCAGTTCAGTTTCATGCAATGGTAGAAATAGTGGGGATTGATAAGTTTATAGAAGTCACTAAGATGTATGGAGGTACAAATACTTATATACCTACATATAAGGGGATTTTTAGATATGCTAGAAATAGAGAAATAGTAAAACAGTTTAATGGAGTCAACTACAATGAATTGGCTGTTAGATATTGTATGTGTGTAAGTAATATTAAGCGAATACTCAATGAAAATAGTATATAAACATAATGCAAAGTGTCTTATAAAATGTAAGTGTAAAAGTAGAAAAGACGTTTTGTAAAGTTTTTTCAGACAAATTAACTAAATTTATTACTTATTAATTTAAATACATTGTATATTCTATAAAAGAATTTGTTAGATACTGGAGATATATTGAGAATACAAAAAAATAGTCGAAAATATTTGTTAGCTAAAAAATAGATAAAATGATACAATTGCTTGTATAAAGGGGAAAAAACAATAAATAAACTATATAAATAAAGAAATATAAATTAATATGACATAATATATTTATAAAATTAAGAATATAAATAGATATTTTAAGGAATTAGCTGTTAAATTAGAAAAGATTAAAATAAATATATATTTATATTTAAACTATTGTGTTGTTTATATAAAAATAATAACTATCGAGTTATTAGCAATTATTAGTAGAAATGGGGGAAATAGATATGAATAATGGATTTTATAAATTGAATTCAGTGGTATTGGGCTTTGACATAAGAAATGATATTAACAAAATAAGATTTAATCATTATATAATGAGAAAGGAAAATGTACAAAGACTCCAAGGGACTCTGCCAAGAGGACAATTTTATATGACAGTGAGGAGAGCTGCCACAGATTTACAACTTTCTATTTCTACTATAAGCAGACTTGTAAGAGAGTTTTTGGATTTAGGGATAATAAGATTGGTATCTAAGGGCGTAAAAGGTAATCGTTCTGTATATAGTTATGTAAGTATAGAGTTTAATGGAAGTTTATTTGATGATAGCAAGTGTATAGAGCTTGATTGTGTAGGTAATAGAGATTCTGTAGATAGTGATATAGAGTTTGATTGTGTAGATAATAGAGATTCTGTAGATAGTAATATAGAGTTTGATTGTGTAGATAATAGAGATTCTGT
>NZ_JAGWCX010000086.1:0-15154 GCF_020657775.1 Clostridioides sp. ZZV14-6345
AGGTTGTAGGTTCGATTCCTATCACCAGCTCCAGTAAAGACTATGTTTTTTAGCATAGTCTTTTTTTATTGTTTAATGTGCTTATTATTTTATATTATATACTTTTAGCAGTACAATTTATAAGCTATAGGCATAAAAAATGACACAGTTTAAAGTTATTGTTTTAAACTGTGTCTGTAAGTCTTAAACTAATCTACCATGAATTACCATTCTTGCATCATCAAATTCATAAGTACATGTAGAAAGTGTAACTATTTTATCGCTACTATTTACCTTAATAGGTGATTTGTATAATGATTTAGAAGTAATATCATTTATATAATTTTGATAATCTAATTCATTGTTAAAATTTGTTTTTAGATAATCGTAATCTGATTCTACAATATAAGCAGAAAAAACATCATATAAAAATTCTTTTCCATTCAACGTTATTTTTATTTGATTATTTTCTTTAAAGAAGTTATTATCTTTAAACTTATTTAGGTTATTGAACATAGTTTTATTTTTCATATTATGTCCATATATTATGACATTTTGGTCGTCAAGAGATTTGTTTCTATAATCCATAAACAATGTACCTGAAATAGAATCTTTTTTATAAAAATCTTTGTTAAGGTAGTAAGAGTTATCTTTAGATTGTACAACTGGATAGTTTATATTTGTATTCTCAACAGAAAGCCAAAATTTAAAATCACTGTTAATTTTTGATAAGTCCTCTTTTTTGTCTTCTTTTTCTTGAAGTTCTGAGGATGTTTTAGTGTCATGATTGTATTTGGTAAGTTTTGAGTATATATTAAATCCACTGTAAAGTATTACTAATATTAGTATAATGTTAATTATTGGTCTATATAATTTTTTCAATATTTCACCTCAATTTAAAAATAGTTTATATACCTATATTACACTATTTTTGAAGAAATTTAAATTTTTAGTGTAATATTATTTTGACATAGTGTAATATTACTTTGACATATTAAAGAATTTATGTTAACATAACTAAGTAAAATAAATATTAAGTAAGCCAGATAATCGCATGTAGTCTTACATGAGGAAAGTCGGAGCTCCATAGAGCAGGGTGCTAGGTAACGCCTAGTGGGAGCGATCCTAAGGATAGTGCAACAGAAATAAACCGCCACTTATGTGGTAAGGATGGAAAGGCGAGGTAAGAGCTCACCAGCAGCTAGGTGACTAGTTGGCTATGTAAACCCCACCTGGAGCAAGACCAAGATAGGAATGAAGAGTGCTGCTCGTACTCTCCGGTAGGTAGGTCGCTTGAGCTTATTGGTGACAATAGGCCTAGAAAGATGATTATCTAATACAGAACTCCGCTTATAGACTTGCTTAATTCTTTTGATAGTCAAAACATCAGTTTAAACTGATGTTTTTTTATTTGCAAATTTGTCTAATCTACTTTTAAAATTTTGAGGAATATTGTAATATAAGTTAGTACAGATATTAAAAATGGTATAATATAAGATAGATATAAAAAGAAAAAGTAAAATGATGTAAATAATATGATATTATATAAGATGTAGCAAATTTAGTAAATAATTATTTAAATATCATAATCAAATTAGCAATTTTGCACAATGTAAATATTACAATAAAATAATTGATTTAAGGAGTGAAGGTTTTGAGTGAAAATAATATAATAAGAAACACTGTTTTAAATGTCACAGCAAGTTTTTTAAAACAAGAGTCTAAAATAAATGAAAAATTAGATGCTGTTTTGGAAAAGAAATTTGAAAAAGTAGAATTTAATGAAGCAAAATATGCTGAGCTTTTAAAATTTAATATATTGTTTTATAAGACGTTAGCAAGAAATACAGAACCACTTATTGGCAAATGGATAGTAGATAAGTACATACCTGAAATAGATGAGTTAGAAAAGGATTTAGAATTAACTACAGCAAAATGTAGAAAGTATGTAAATAAGGCAATGAAAGAAGGATTAGACTCTCTAAAAGCCAATGATTTAAATAGTTTCTTAGCCTACGATAAAATGGAACTATCAGAGAGAAGAAGACGTTTAGAAAAGGATTATAAGGTTTTAAACCTATATAAAGACCTTCTTAACATATCACTTAGAAAAATAAGTTTAGAAAAGAAAGAATGTGGAAATTTATTTCTTAAAAATCAAGCAGATGCTAAAAGAGAATTAAAAAGAGAAATCATATTCTGTGTAAATAAAATATTAGCTAGTAACAAAGATGTAGTACCTAAGAGTGTGGAAGAAAATAATGAACAAGACAGAGTAGAAATAAAAGCAACAGAAATTGAAGATTTACAATTAGGTAAGGATAATTCAGAAAATGATGTGTTATTAAGTGAGGTTAAAAATTCAAAAGTAGAACAAGAATCAAAAACAAATGATATAGAATCAAAGTTTATGGATAAGTTAAATAGCTTAAATAATGAAATTATATCTCAAACAATACACAATGAATATAAAAAGTTGTGTGGATTAGAAGAACTTCATTCTGTTGAAGGATATGGTTTTGGTAAAGAGGTTATTAAGGATTTTGCTTGCGCAACAGTTGCATTAGAATTTTTAAAGAGAAGAAATAGAGACCTTATAGAAGGTGCAATGAGGCTAACTATAATTGGAGAATTTGGTGCTGAAAATTTTAAGGAATTTGTAGACTATGTAATTAAAAATAAAACAGAAATTAGCGAAGATACTTGGAATAAAGCACATAATCTAATAAAAGATAACTATAATGAGTTAGAAAATCATGAGATTGCATCAAAAAGAACTAGAAGAAACAAAGATATAGATATTGAAGAATATATTTATATGATAAAAAATGCAGATAAAGATATTTGTTTTAGAAGTAGTATTTCTATAGAAGATGATGTTGAAGAAGAGACTAACAAAGAAACTACTAGTCATAATGAAAATATAGGTGATGTTGTAGAAGATAAAGACAATACAGACAAAGAGTATAATATCAATAAAGAAGATATAATTGAATCAGAAAATAAAAAGAGTAAAAAGAAAGCTAAGTTATTTGGATTTATTAAAAAAGATAATTTAGAAGAAGAAATTGAACAAGAAGAAAATAATTTAAATAACATTTCTTCTGATGTAATTTTAGATAAAACTATTGAAAATAATCAAGAAGAATTAGAAGAAATAAAGCAAGAAGAAGTAAAAGAAGTAAATCAAAAGATAGAGGAAGAACGCAGTGTAAAAATAGAAAAAACAATAAATAACGATTTAGATGAAAAAGTATTTTTAGATAGTGAACTTAAGCCTGAAAAAGAAAGTAAAAACTTAAAAGAGGAAATAGTAAAAGAAACAAAAGAAGAAAAATTAAAAAATGAAAAATCAGTAGTAATACCTATTAATAAGAAAGAAAAAGGTAATAAAAAATCTAAACATTCTTCTAAAGACAAGTCTAAAGAACGTAAGACAGAAATGAAAAATTATGTATCAGATAAAGATGATTATATAGATGATGAAGAAGTTGTTTCTAAGAAGAGTAGATTGAAAGAAACTATTATAGCAGTAGTTATAGTAGCGATTGTTGGTGTGGGATACTTTATAACAGTAGGTAATAATAAGAAAAATGATAAAGATGTTGTTCCAAAAACATCAACTCAGCAACAAGCTAACAATAAACTAACTGAAGAAGAGAAAAAAGAAGCAGAAGAAAAGGCAAAAGCTGAAAAAGAGGCTCAAGAAAAAGAAAAAGCTGAAAAGAAGGCAAAGGAAATGGAAGCATATAAAGATGGTAAAGGTGTATATTATACTGTTTATGCAGGTTCACTTAAAGTTGAAAAAACAGCAAAAGAAACAGCAAAAGAATATGAGGCTAAAGGTATTTCTTCAACAATAATTCAAGAAAATGAGTACTATAAGATAAAGATAGGTGATTATTCTCAATATGAAGAAGCACAAGAAAAATGTAACGAGCTAGCTAAGAAATCTATTGATACATATATAGCAATGTATGATAAGTACTATGATTATAAATTAGAAGAATTGAAAGAATCATCTTCTTCGTTGAGTGCTGAAGAACTTAAACAAAAATATGAAGATTTAAGAAGTGAGTTAAAGAATAAATCTGGATATCGTGAATATGTTAGACATTTAGATAAACTTTATGAAGAAATAGTTGAAGGCGCTTAGGGTATTGTAAAAAATAAGGAGAAATTATGTCTCAGAATAAAGAGTATTGAAAGATATTATTTATTTTGAGGCATTTTGTTCACTTTTAGAAAATACTTATAATTCTGTTTAGGTGGTGAAGGTATGTTGAAATTAGGAGAAAAAATTATATATGAGCTTTCAGATGGATTTGAGCTTAGTGGTATCAGTAGATACTCAAAAGAATATAAAAAACTTCATATAACAAATTTAGGTAATATAATAATTAGCAAATCAGATGAAGTTAATAGTGATACAGGAATAAAATATATATATAGTTTTTCAGATAATAAAGAAAAGTTAGAAGCAGTTTTAGAAGGTTCTCAAATAATTATCTATGGAAATAACTTGCCTTTTTACATTAAAAGTGAAAATTCAAGTAAGAATGTCACAGCAAATTTAACCATGAAAATAACTTTGGATGAATATGATTTAATCTGCAAAAACCAAAGAGAATTTATATTTTGTATAAAAGATAATATGACTATATTAAGTTTAGATGACAATAAGTTTTATATGGGTGGAATCAATAAGGATAATGAGAAGTTCATATTTATCAGTGGGAAAAATAGATTTGAAATAAACTTTGATGATATAGAAAGATATATTTTAGAAGATAAAAGAGTCTCTTTAAAGGGATATTTTCATATGGAAAGAGAAGGGATTATAGTAAGGTCTGTGTCTATATTTAATAACAATATAGAGAATGTAGTTCCATCTGATTTAAATGAGAGGGTTAAAGATAATAAAAAAATAGGAAACCTTCCTAAAGATTGTGATATAGTGTTCTGTAAGATATCAGGAAATATAGATGGATTTGATTATAAAAATACAAACATGCTTTTAGTAAAATATCAAGACCAATTAATTTTTATAAATAAGAAATCTAAGAAGACTATTGTAAGGTCAGAAAAAGATAATTGTTCAAAGCTAAATTTGGGAGAAGATATTATATTATATGATAATAAAAATGTATTTAACCTACATATAAATGATAAAAATAGAGAAATTATGCAAATAGATGATTTGAAAGACATAGAAAATGAAATAGTAGGATATACATTAAAACATGCTCCATTTTTTATTCAAGAAGATTTCGATAGTCTGACTATTCTAAAGTCTTTTCAAAAAGAAATTATATCTATAAAAAATAGTGATGTAAAAGATATTGTAATTAATAAAGAACTTGAAAACGAAAATTCTAAATTTGTAGAAACAGAAATAAAATTTAATAATCAAAAAATAATTTTAAATCTAAGTAGAAATATGGTTCAAAAACTTATGCAAGATGTCTTTATATATGCAAAACAACCTCTACTTAAAGAGAATTCTATTGAAGTGATATATAAGAATTGGTCTAAAGCCATGAATGATATGATAATATTTAATTTCTTTGGAAATATTTATTATATGAAATCTGAATTTGATAAGGTTCTAGAAAAAGAACTAAATGATGAAATAAGAATTGAAGTTATAAATTCATTTTATAAGCAAGTACAAGAACAAAGAAATAATTTAGATTTATTATCAGCGTATATGCCAAGAATATTAGAAAATCAAGACATAGATTTGTTTGAAAAGTATAATGCTAAACTTGATGTACAAGTATTTAAGCAGATTAAAAATTTAATGTCTGATTTATCTTATAATATAAGTAGTTATTTAAATGAAGTTGAAAAAAGTCTAGATAATATCATATTTGTAATTTCAGGAGAAGATAAGAAGAAATACAATTATAGAATGTTAAAGGAAAGTGAAAGTGCAAGTCTTGATGTATTTTTAAAACAAGCTATATCGAGATTAAACCATTTAGTAGAAAATATGTATCCTTATTATGTGGATGAAACTAGTAGAGAAATGTTTAGGTTATTTGAGCTATTATGGAAAAACTATAAAAATATTGATGATGATAGTATAAAAGATATATTATTCGAAAGAATAACAAATACATATGTATTTAAACAATTGACATTAAATAATAGTACAAATGAAAGAAGAAAAGACATAATTGAAAAAATATATAATTCTGTTGATTATGGAACTAATAAACTAGATGAAAATATGTTTTTCACAGGAGGAATAAAGTATGTCAAGTAAATACAATATTTGGAACTTTAACTATGAGTTTTTAGGATTAAACTCAGGATATGAAAAAAACAATGAAGTTTACTATGAGATTGATTTAGATGAAATTTTAAATGAAAACTATATAGATGAAGATATAGATGGTGATTTAGATTCTGATGGAAATAGTATTTTAGGAGAATTAATATCAGAGATGGACATAGATGAAGATGTCAGTGTTGATATGACATATCAAGAATTAGAAGTTGATTTAGAAGATTTAGATTCTTATTTGGATGATGATATAGATAGTGATATAAAAGGCATCTTAGATGAAATTTAGTACCTATGTAAGCTTTAAATAAAATATAAACAATACAATATTAACTTATAAAACTAAAGGTAGATGAAATTTCGTCTACCTTAATATTGTCTTATGGTATTAAATATTGGGATAATATAGAGTTTGAAGAAAAAGTATAAATATGGTATATTAATTTGGTACAATAGAAAATTTACGAAGAAGGGTGAAAAAATGCAGATGACAGTTAAAAAAGCGATAATACCAGCAGCAGGGCTAGGAACTAGATTTTTACCAGCAACAAAATCACAGCCCAAAGAAATGCTTCCTATAGTAGATAAACCAACCTTACAGTATATAATAGAAGAAGCTATAGAATCGGGAATTGAAGAAATTCTTATAATAACAGGTAGAAATAAAAAATCTATAGAAGATCATTTTGATAAATCAGTTGAATTAGAGTTAGAATTAGAACAAAAAGGTAAGACAGAAATGTTAGAAATGGTAAGAGATATATCAAATATGGTAAATATTCATTATATAAGGCAAAAAGAGCCAAAAGGTCTTGGACATGCAATTTACTGTGCAAAAAGTTTTATAGGTGATGAACCCTTTGCTGTATTATTAGGTGATGATATAGTAGACTCAGATGTTCCATGCTTAAAACAATTAATAGATACTTATAATGAGTATAAAACAACTGTGTTAGGTGTTCAAAAGATAGCTAAAGAAGATACTAATAAATATGGTATATTGGATGTAAAACATATAGAAGATAGAGTATATAAAGTTAAAGATATGGTTGAAAAACCTGCAATTGAGGAAGCTCCATCAGATATAGCCATACTTGGAAGATATATAATAACTCCTGCAATATTTAACATATTAGAAAAACAAACACCTGGTAAAGGTGGAGAGATACAATTGACAGATGCACTGCAAACTCTTGGAAAACAAGAGGCTATTTATGCTTATAATTTTGAAGGTAGAAGATATGATGTGGGAGATAAGATTGGTTTTTTAGAGGCGACAATAGATTTTGCTTTAAAGAGAGAAAATTTAAAAGATGATTTAATGGATTATATGAGAAAAAAAATAAATGAAAAATAAATATTAGAAAAGAGGTAATTACAATGGCAGTTTTAGTAGCTGGAGGAGCAGGATATATAGGAAGCCATACAGCAATAGAACTTTTAGAATCGGGTTATGAAGTTGTTATAGTTGATAACCTAAGTAATAGCAATTCAATAGTGGTTGATAGAATTAAAGAATTATCTAAAAAACCAGTAAAATTTTATAATATTGATATTAGAAATAAAAATGAAATGCATATTGTATTTAAAGAAAATAATATTGAATCAATTATACATTTTGCAGCTTTAAAGGCGGTTGGCGAATCAGTAGAAAAACCAATTGAATATTATAGCAATAATCTAATAAGTACTTTAAATTTATTTGAATTAATGAGAGAATATGGTGTTAAAAAGTTTGTATTTAGTTCTTCAGCTACTGTATATGGAGACCCACATACTTGTCCTATATTAGAGGATTTTCCGCTTTCTGTAACTAATCCATATGGAAGAACTAAACTTATGATAGAGCAGATGTTAGTAGATATATCAAAAGCAGATGAGTCATTGGATATAGCTCTTTTAAGATACTTTAATCCAGTTGGTGCTCATAAAAGTGGTAAAATAGGTGAAGAGCCAAATGGAGTTCCAAGTAATTTAATGCCTTATATAACAAAAATAGCAGTAGGTAAATTAAAAGAATTAAGTGTGTACGGAAATGATTATCCAACACATGATGGAACTGGAGTTAGAGACTATATACATGTATTAGATTTAGCTGCTGGTCATGTAAAAGCATTACAAAAACTAGAAGAACATCCAGGTCTTGTTACTTATAATCTAGGAACTGGAAAGGGGTATAGTGTTCTTGATTTAGTTAAAGCATTTTCTAAAGCAAGTGGAAAAGAGATACCATATAAGATTGTTGGAAGAAGAGCTGGAGATGTAGCTATGTGTTATGCAGATTCGTCAAAAGCAGAAAAAGAACTTGGATGGAAAGCTAAGTATGAACTTGAAGAGATGTGCCAAGATTCTTGGAGATGGCAAAGTATGAATCCAAATGGATATGAGGAATAAGAATATATACTTATATGTATAAATGTAACAAATTTGTAAATACAAGGTATTGGTAGTTTTATGTTATAATTAGACACATGTAGTAATGTTTCTAAAAGAGGGGGAAGTTATAGTGGAAAAAAGTCTAAAAAAGTATTTAGTACTAGTATTGACTTTAGTTTTAGTATTTGCATGTGGCGTACCAGAATCAACTGCAGCTAGTAAGCATGTGATTATAGTAAACTCAAGAAAAAACACTCTAGGATACTTTGTAAATAGTAAGCTTGTAAGAGAATTTAAAGTTGCAACAGGGAAAAAAGGTTCAGAAACACCAACAGGAAAAACTAGAGTGGTTAACAAGATAAAAAATAGACCATATTACAAAGGAAATATACCTGGAGGAAGCCCAAGAAATCCATTAGGAGATAGATGGATGGGATTAGCATTAAAAGGAACTTATGGAGATACATATGGAATACATGGAAATAATAATGAAAGTTCTATAGGAAAGCATATTTCTGGTGGATGTATAAGAATGCATAATAAAGAAGTTAGATGGTTATTCGACCAAGTTCCTGTGGGTTCAGATGTAATTATAGATTATAGTAATGACAGTTATATAAAGATAGCAGCAAAATATAAGATAAATTTAAACCAAGCAGGTTGGAAGACTGAAAATGGTAAGAAGTATTATGTAAAATCTGATGGAACATACCAAAAGAATAGTTGGTTAAAAATAAATGGAAAAATGTATTATTTTAATGCTTCAGGAGTAATGCAAACAGGATGGCAAACAATTAATAACAAAAAATACTATTTAGGAACTGATGGAGCAAGGGTATCTGGATGGAAGGAAGTAGATGGAAAGACTTATTACTTTAATTCAGATGGAGTAATGCAAACAGGATGGCAAGAAAAAAATGGAAAGAAATGCTATCTAGGAGCTGATGGTTTATCAGTAATAGGATGGCAAGAAATAGATGGTAACAAGTATTACTTTGACAAAACAGGAGTAATGCAGACAGGATGGCAACAAATAGAAGGGAAATCTTACTATTTAGACAAAGATGGCAAGATGTTAAATGGCACTCAAAAAATAGATGGAAAAGATTATACTTTCAATGAAGATGGAACTATAAATCCTACATGGGACACAATTATAGGAGCAAATAGATTTGATACAGCTAAGAAAGTAAGTTCAGTTGGAAACTGGAATGCAGATAGTTCAGATACTGTAATATTAGTAAATGGTAATGCAATAGCAGATGGTATAACAGCAACACCTTTAGCAAGTAGTTATAATTCAACAATACTACTTACTAATACAGATAAATTACCAACTGAGACTGTTGAAGAAATGAAGCTATTAGCACCTAAAACAGTAATCTTGATAGGTGGAGAAAATGCAATAAGTTCTAAATTAGAACAAGAAATAAAGACTAATTTCAACACAGAAACAAAGAGAATAGCGGGTCAAGATAGATATCAAACTGCTATAAGAATAGCTAAAGAACTTGGAAGTAGAGAAGAAATAAAAACAGCTTATATGGTTTCTGGAAATGGAGAAGCAGATGCTCTATCTATAGCTTCTAAAGCTGGAGAAGAAAAGCAACCTATAATATTAGTTAAAAAAGATGGAATTACAGAAGAGTCTTATGCATGGCTAATAGAAAGAAAATTAGAAAATGCATATTTTATAGGTGGTCCAAGTGCAATTAGTGATTCAGCAATAGTAAAAATGAATGAGATAACTACTGAAGATATTTCAGGAAATAGAATATATGGAGATAGTAGAGTCGATACTAATGCTAAAGTAATAGAAAAATTCTATGGAGATACTGATTTACAGGCTATATTAGTTAGTAAATCAGATGCTTTAGTAGATGCCTTATCAGCTGGACCATTAGCTGTAAAATTACATTCACCAATAATTTTAATGGATAATTCAGGATTATCATCAGAGCAACAAAGAGTATTTGCAAATAAAAAAGTTGAAACTCCTTATCAAATAGGAGGAGGAGTATCTTATGTAGTTATGGATAAATTAATAGATATTCTTGGAAAATAATAAAGCTATATATTGAAAAATAATTATAATTGAGATGTGAAATTCAATCGCTAAAAGCTTGATTGTTTTACATCTCAATTTTTTAGTGTAAAACTAAGTTTAAGTTATATAAAAATCTTGGAATGTTTTTAAAACTCATATAAAAAGAATAAAAGGAGCTGTCTCAAAATAGAGATTGTACTGCACCCCAATTGTTGAAATGATGAAAATATATTTGATTTCATACAAAAAAGAGTGCCTCATGAACTAAAAGATTCATTTTGATACACCTTTTTTATTAATAAATTATAGTTGTGCGTTTTTAATGACGAAGTTTTTAAAGTTTTTAATTGCAGGAGGCAAATATCTATCTTTCATAAATGCCAAGTAAAAATTTCTTTCCCAACTTGGGTAAACAATTTGAATTACTTTCACTTTTGTAAAGTTGAGCATATGCATATTTGGCACTATAGCAATTCCGAAATTTTTTGCAACCAATCCAGCAATTACTTGGTCTTCTTCCACTTCATAAACCATGTTAGGTTGTTGATTTATTTTTTTAAACATATCATCAATTATATATCTAAGCTCACTTCTTTGATTAAATACTATTTGAGGATAGAGTATTGTCTCTTTTAAATCTATAGTATCTTTTGCAGCTAATGGGTGACTGTATGGTACAATTAATACTAAATCCTGTTTAGAAACAGGTATAAATTCAATTCCTTTTTCTTTTTCAAGTTTTGAGCAAAATACAATATCGTACTTTCTTTCCTTAAGACCTTGAATAATGTCGGTAGTTATACCTGTATGAAATTTAAATATTAGATACTTGGCACTGGGCTAGAGCAAAACAGACAGCAGAAGACCTTGCACCTGTTCCAGCAGATAAGATAGTATCAATTCAAGTGTGTGATGTTTTAGAAACTCCTTATGAAAAACTTAGAGATGAATCACTGCATGACCGCTTGGCTCCAGGTGAAGGGTATGGAAACACAGAGGAATTTGTGAAAATAATAAAAGAACACAATATATCACCAATAGTTATAGGAGCAGAAGTAATATCTGATTCTCTGATAGCTAAAGGGTTATCTACTGTTGCTGAAATTGTATTTAATGCAACTAAAAAAGTTTTGGATAAAGTATGGCCTGAAGTATCTCCAAAATAAACTTATACAATATAAAAATATACAGAGTATTATAATATAAAAATTTTAAATATAAAACTTGAAAGGAAGGAAAACCTTATGAAGATTAGTTCTATGTTTACACCTATAAAAGTTGGTTAAATGACAGTTCCAAATCGTTTTGTAGTTCCTCATATGGGAAATAATTTTGCAAACACAGATGGTACTTTAAGTGAAACTTCTAAGGCTTATTATCTTGAACGTGCTTTAGGTGGCTTTGGATTGATAACTATAGAATCTAGTGTTGTAGACAAAAAAGCAAAAGGAGAACCTCGTAAGCCTTGTTTATATGATGATAGCACGATAGATAGTTTTAAAAATGTAATAGATGCTTGTCATGATATAGGTTAGAAGGTATCTATACAATTGCAACATGCTGGTTCTGAAGGAAATGAAAAAATAGCAGGTCATCCATTGAAAGCGGCTTCTGCAATACCCGCATCAAATGGTCGTAATACACCATTAGAAATAACAAATGAAGAAATATATGAACTTATAGAATCTTATGGTGATGCTGCATTATGTGCACAAAAAGCTGGTGCAGATGCCGTTGAAGTTCATTGTGCTCATGGATATCTGGTTAGTAGTTTTATATCACAAAGAACAAATAAGCGTATAGATGAGTTTGGTGGATGCTTTGAAAATAGAATGAGATTACCTCGTCTTATTATTGAAAATATACGTAAAAAAGTAGGAAATTCTCTAGCGATATTATGTCGTATAAATAGCACAGATGATGTCCTAGGAGGAATTGATGTACATGATAGTTCAGTAATAGCAGTATATCTAGAAGAGTGTGGAGTAGATGGACTTCATGTTTCACGTAGTATACATATACATGATGAATTAAATGATAATAAATTTGAAAATGAAATTATAGACATTTTTAGATATGTAGTTAAAACTAGTAAGAAAATACAGGCTAAAAGTTTATTCTCCTATAATATAATGCTTGTTGGATTTATGGGTGTTGGTAAAAGTACTATATCGTCATACTTAAACCATTTATTGGAAATGGAACGAGTAGAAACAGATTCATATATAGTAAAACAATGAGTATCTCTGATATATTTGAAAAACTAGGAGAAGAGTATTTTCAATACAGATAATAAGACAATAAAAGAAATTTGTGAAGAAATGATTGTGAAATTAACTGAATTTGATAGAGAAGTTCAAATTTAGGATAGGTTTCTATTAAAAATAATTAAAATTTAAAACTAATAAAGGTATTATTTATTGTTAGAAGATAGGGTATTTACATAATTAATATTTTTTTGTGTAAAAATGTAAACTTAACGAAATAAGTAGTATAATCAATATAAATTACATCATGTAAAGGAGGATAATTTAGTGGATAATGTCTTTAATCAATTGCAGGAAATTAAGGGTTATGATGGATACAAAGAATCATTTGAAATGAATTACCTATGTATATATGAAAATATACCTTTAAGAGAACAAGTAGAGCTTGCAAATAATCTAGTAGATAGAATTTTAAATATGTATAAAAATGAATCTAATGAAATTTATTTGTTTGAGAATAATAATTCTAAACCTCTAATTTGCTATTTTGAAATTTTTATGAAAAAGATAAATACTTTAGTGAAAGAAATGATAATTGATGAGAAATGGTTATATAAATTAACTAAAGAATTAATATATAAAAGTAAAAAAGTTGAGTATGTAAAACTTGGGCTAGTCTTAAGTGAGAAATATCTAGATGTAGAAAATTTAAGAGAAGTTGTGGGTACATTTTCTAAATCTGGAGAATACATATTTTATTTGAGCAATACTATTAGAAGGCTTGAACTTTACAATACATATTTATTTAATTTATCTAAGAAGGCTACAGGTTCAATAAAAGTATTTGCTATTGTTAATATGGAAAATTTAGATTCTAAAATAAATTCTTATTTAATTGAAAATGGCTATAAAGATAGGAAATATGAACGATTATTGATGAATTACATTATTTCTATTATAGATTTGCATAAATATCTTGAAAGAAGAGATTTAGATAAAGAAAAGATAAATAACTTAGCACATCTTATATGTAACTACTTATTAAGTGTGGAATTTAGATACATAGGAAATAAAGTAGAATTAGTAAACCTATTTTTACCAATTGTAGTGAATTATGGGACTAACTTTGAAAGTTTATATTCGATTTTCTTAATAGCTATAAACGTCTTGAAAGATGAAAATATAGAGTGCAATAAAGTTGAGTTTGAAAAAGAAATAAATGATATATTACTTAGTGAAAAATGGAAAAGTATATATTTTAAAGCATTAAAAGAGGCTAGAGGAAAAACAGAAGATATGATACGGATGTCAGAAATTTATGATGTGAACTTATCTTTCGATGATTTGTTGCCGTATTTGAATAGAGATATTAGAGATTTTGAGGTATATTGGCATATATCCAAAAAGGGAGTGACAAGTTCTAGGTTAAAATTATTAAATTTTTTTGAAAAGACATTTAAAATAGATGATTTAACTGGAAAAATGGAAGATATAGAAAAAGATAAATTAACCCAAGAATATTATGATGATATGTTATTTTTTATTGTGCTTAAAGGAAGTAAATCACTATATCCTGAAGGAAAGAATATATCTTTAAAAGGAATCTTTGGAAATATAAATGAAGTAAGAAAAGAATCCATAAATATTTTAAAAAGATATAGAGAGAAATTATCTCTCGAAGAATTAAAAGTAGTTAAAGAAGCCTATGAAAAAGAAAAAAATATCCTATTGAAAGATGAATTGAGAAGAGTATTATATGAAAGTAATAATTTAAAGAAAGAATTTGTAAATATTGAAAAAATAAAAGTAGATGAACATGGTAAAGATATCTATTTGACTTCAATAGCTGTTGCTGGTTCAAGGTTCAGAAATAGAGAATGTCTTGAAAAAGAATTAGAGAAGAGTAAGATATACTATCTAACTAGAGAGAAAGATAATTTATACGATGAAAATGCTATTAAAATAGTTGGAGAAACTGGATATGTAATAGGTTATGTTCCAAGAAAAGATAATTATATTTTGAGCAATTTATTAGATGGAGGAAAACTATTATATTGTAGAGTAACTGAATATAATTTATATGAAGACTGTATCTATGCAAATGTGTATTTGAGTTATAAAGATGTAATTGAAACGGTTGAAAACTCTCTAAAGATGGTTTTAGATAAAAGTAAAATAAAACTTATAAACTAGGAATTTTATAAATTGCTTGTAGACTAGAGAGTCTGGAAATATTTATGTGTATTCTTTAAA
>NZ_JAGWCX010000087.1:0-14792 GCF_020657775.1 Clostridioides sp. ZZV14-6345
AATATAAATCTGCCTTTGTAGCCATTAATATATTGATATTCTTTACCTGTTATTTTTTTAAACTCTCTTAAGCTCTCTTTAACTACTACTTTCTTAAGAGCTATATTTTCAAACTCTAATTTTCTTTTTAGACCATTTCCCCTATAGTTTTTGACAACTTCATTAGTTATATAGTTTAACTCTTCTATATATCTATCATCACTTATATCTAAGAATTTTCCTTCTTTAGACTTTATACAGATTGGAGATAACGCATTGAATAGTACCATCTCTTCTGTTATCTTCTTTTCTCTTAATAAATCTATTCTAATCCTTGTAAGTTCATAGTCTTTATATAAACATTTTTTAGAAGTCATTAATCCATTATATATATGAAAACCTAATTCTAAATCTGGAGTACTTATATTTAGTATTACTTTATCTTTGATAATAAAATTGTCACCTTCAATACTATATTTTTTTATATAAACTGAAAATGTGAAATTTTTAGTTTTTTTATTATGTTTTTCATTATAATAGTACATGTTTTTATAGTAATCTTCATTAGATTTTCTTATTGCTTCTTTTATAATACTCATAAAGAGTGAATTATAAGATATTGGTATACAATCTGTGCTAAATTCAATTTTCATTTTCATAATATCACCTCTCTCAATTAATATATTAACACTAGACCGTGAAGTATATTGGTCCAAGTATAAATTATTTGAAAAAATTAGTAAATTTTTTTCATTTTTTCAATCTCTGACAATATATCGTTTCTAAGTCTATTTGGTTCTACAACCTCAACATAAGCTCCCATACTTAAAATCCAACTTTTTATCTCCTCATAACCTCTCATTTTAGCTTTAAAAAGTATAGACTTATCATCATACTCTATAATTTGTTGATTATTAACCCAAACTTTCTCCTTTATAATTATTGAAAATGGATGTCTAATTTTTATAACAACATTAAACTCTTCTCCCTTATAAATTCCTATACTATTTTTACTGTATTCATCCCAATTAAAACTTTTATCTACATTGTACTTTTCTTCTAAAACCTTATAATTTTTAATTCTACATAATTTAAAATCTATAAACTTAAATCTTTTTTCACAAAAAGCCACCATATAAGTATCTGACTTATAATTAAACAAACCATATGGATGAACAATTCTTTCACTATTGCCTGAATTCAATGAATAATATTCTATCCAAAGTTTACGCTTTGTTGTATATGCTCTAGTTATTTCATTACACTTATTTTTTTCAGACGCATAATCACAACTACGTTGTGCTTGCACTGTGAAATAATCCATATATGTATCGCTTTTTTCTCCTGTATTTAATACTGCTTTTATTTTTTCTACAATACTATTAAATTCATTTTTGTAAATATCATTATTGTACTCTAGCTGTGAATTTATCATATCTAAAATTGAAACTTCACTATCTAATAATTTAATTAATGAGATACTATTACATTTATCGATTTCGTAACCACCATAAATCCCAGGTGTTGAATTTATAAATATACCAGCTTGCTCTAGATGCATCTTATAACTTTTTATTTGCCTTTCACTTACTTCCAACTCTTCTGCTAGCTCTTTACACTTCATTTTTCCTCTACTTTGAATTAATATCATCATTCTTATTGTATTAGCTACTTTACTAATGAATAACACCTCCTAATAATATTAATTAATATCTTATTTATTTCTACAAATATATACTCATAACCTTTTTATATTTTATATAAATAGAATTTTTTTACTATTTAGATACTTATTATGACATATTAATATAAAATCTTAATAATTAATACAATAAAAAATATTACTGAAAAAATAAATATTTATAATTCCAGTAATATCGATTAATTTTAAATATTTTTTATTAGTCAATAATATTTCCTAATAATTAACTAAATTTAATTTTATCTCTTTTAAATAATTATTTCTTACAATTAAAAAATAAACTATTTGAACCAAGAACAAGCTTCCCATTACCAAAACAGCTGATGATGCCACTTCTATATCAAAAGAATTCTTCAGTGCAGTAAGTGCAAATATAGAATGTATAACAGCCACTACATAAGGTAACAAAAATACTATTCCAATCTCAATCGTTGAAGCCTTTTTAATCTCATTATATGTCATCCCCAATTTATTTAACTGCTCATACTTTTTCTTATCAACTTGACAATCCATATAAAACTTATTATATAAGAAGCTACTTGTAGTAACAAAGAAAATTAAACCTATAAATATTGCTAAAAATATAAATGTAGAATACATTAATTTCCCAGTTTCTATCATTAAGTCTTTAGAGAAAAACAAATATGGCTGCATCCCAGACTCATTATTAAATTTATTCTCAAATTGTCTACATATCTCTATAGTTTTACTTGAATCCTCTACTTCAAATGCAGTAAATCTATCCACTATAAATTTTGATTCTATACTATCATAAAAATTATCTTTTACCACATACATATTTTTATAATATGCTGGCATAACACATTCTTCTACTTGTTTTGCCACCTTTAGACTCCTATTTCCTACAATAACATTTTCTTTGACTTTCTTATTGCCTGGTAAACTTGATGATAATAATGATATAGATTCATTATCTTCAAAACTTATAGGCTTAACCCCTATAGCCTCTGTTATCTCTAGGTACTTAGATTCTTTCATAATTCTGACATTAAAATTACTTTTCTTAGGAAATACAGTTTTAAATTCACCATTAATTCTTGTATAGTCTATATTTTCTTTTTTTAGCTTAGTTTCTATAAATCTCATTCTTTCCTTGTCTTTTTCTTTGCTATCAGGCTTCTTAGGGTCATTATGCAAGGTCATCGTTGAATAATATATTGTGTTAGGATATATTAAATTAATTTGACGATTTACATCTTTCCAAAAAGAATAAACTGTACCTATAGCAGTAAATGCTACTGTAGAAGTTATAGTTATCAAGAAAAATATTCTAGCATTGTCCTTTACTTTATAAATTAAGTTTGAAATCCAAAGCATGTTTGTATTTTTTCTATAAAATCTCTTATTTAATTTTAACTTTTTTATAAAAAATACACTAAATTGAGAAAAGAATAAATAAGTTGCTACTATAGTAAGAGATGTAACTGGAACTAAGCGTAGATATGTTGTATATTGGTCAGTTGATGTAACAGCATTATAATACGCTATTATAAACAGGCAAATACTTAATATAGCAAGCATCAGTGATGTTTTACGCTCTGGTTTTGGAGTTTTTGTACCTTTAAGTAACTTCAGCACCTGATTTTCCTTAACTATAAAAGAAGTAAATATTGATGTTAGTATAGCTAAAACCATAAAGTAAATTAAAGTAGACAATATTGTATTTAATGGTATATAGAATTTTAATGGTGATAATTCTAAAAAAGTAGACATAATCACTAAAAATATCTTTGCAAAGATTAAACCTATTATTATTCCAATTACAGAAGATACTATATTTATTATCATATTTTCTATAAAGATTAACTTCATTACTTGTCGTTTTGATATACCTGTAATATAAAGTATTACAAATTCTTTATATCTGCTTTTAAGAAATACACTAACTGAATAAAATACAAAGAAGAACAAAAATAAATATGCAATTATTTTGCTCATCTTAAGTCCCTCTTTTAAATAATCAGGAAATTGAGATATATCTAAATTTGGATGACTTGTAAACATGATAAAAGAAAATAGTAGTGAAGATGATATAATAATACTTGCTAAATATCCTAAATATGCTTTAATATTCCTTGAAATATTATTAATCGCAAACTGTTTTATATTCATTAATTATCTCCTCCCAATAATGTAAGTATATCCATTATCTCTTGATAAAACTGCTCTCTACTACTTCCCTTGTATATTTCATTATATATAGCTCCATCTTTTATGAATAAAATTCTACTACAATAGCTTGCTGCTAATGGGTCATGAGTTACCATCATAGTAGTAACCTTATTTTCTTTATTTATCTTTTGAAATAGCTCCATTACAGTCTTTGACGACTTTGAATCTAAATTACCTGTTGGTTCATCTGCTAAAAGTATTGATGGTTTGTTAATTAATGCTCTAGCAATAGCAGTCCTCTGAGCTTGACCACCTGAAACTTCAAAAGTTCTTTTTTCTAATAAATCTTTTATTCCTAAAATTTTAGATACTTCATTCAATCTCTCATCTTGCTCTTTTACACTGACCTTATCTAATGTCAATGGCAATACTATATTTTCTCCTATGGTTAATGTATCCAGTAAATTAAAATCCTGAAATACAAAACCTAACTCTCTTCTTCTGAACAATGCAAGTTCTTCACCTTTTAACAATAAAGGATTCTTTCCTTTTAGTTCCATAGTTCCTGTAGTTGGTTTGTCAATAGTAGAAATCATATTTAAAAGAGTAGTTTTTCCACTACCAGATGGACCCATAATTCCTACAAACTCTCCATCCTCTATACTAAAATTTATATCATTTAATGCGTTAAAAATTATTTTCTTACCATATACTTTACTTAAATTATTTACAGTTAAAATTTTCATTATTTAACTATCCTTCCTAATCTAATTTTTGAAATAACATATATATCTAACTGTTAATTATTATTTATATTAGTTAGCTAGTTTTTGTAGATAATAAATACATTTTAATCTATATACTAATTATGTTAGTAAAAGCTAATACAGCAAGTACTATACCCATAATTATTCTATATATAGCAAATACTCTCATTGGTTTTTTCTTTAAAAACTCCACAAATTTTTCCATAACTATTATTGATACAATAAAAGCTACTATAAATCCAACTACTAAAGCAATCCACAATGTTGGTGTCATTATTGAGTAATCAAATTCAAATAAATCCTTTCCTGAAGAAGCAACCATCGCTGGTACAGCTAAAAAGAAAGAAAACTCAGCTGCTATAGGAGAATTAAGTCCTGCTATCCATCCACCCATAATAGTAGATGCACTTCTTGACATACCTGGCCATGCAGATAAAACTTGTAATGTACCAACCTTCAAGGCTTGTACTGGAGTAATTTTATCTATATTATCTGTAGAATGATTCTTTTTTCTAAACAAAGTTTCTACTACTAGTAATAAAATTCCACCAACTATAAATCCTATAATTACAGATTGTAAATTAAACAATGATTTTATATTATCGTAAAATAGAACTCCTACAATCGCAAATGGTATACAACCTATAATTACATTTATTCCAAATCTAAAACCAGTCTTTCCTTCTTTTCCTCCAGTAAATATAAACTTAAAAAATTCTATAACACTATCTTTTATCTTTTTCCAATAAAGTACCACTACTGCTAATATAGCTCCAAGTTGTATTACAACCTCAAACATTTCAGCAAATTGCCCCTTAAAATCTATTAAATTTCCAACCAAAATCATATGACCAGTAGATGAAACTGGAATAAATTCCGTAAGCCCCTCTACTATAGCTATTATGATTGATTTCAATATAAAAATAACATCCAAACTCATCAATAAACATCCTTTCTTTTTTACAAAATTTATTTTTTTATGTTATTTCTCTTATGTTATTTCTTATATTAATTGTAATTTAGATTAGAAAATTTAACTATCTTCAAACATTACACAAACCTTACATCTATGTAAGGTTTGCAAATAAATTCTCTTAAAATTAGATTATCTAACTATAAATATCTCATTCAATAAATAATATATAAATTAATAAAAAAGTATAATCAATTAAGAACTTATTGTAACAGATGATTTACATCGTCTTTATTAAAGATTATTGAAACTTCTGTACCTTTTCCTATTTCTGATTTTATACTGACTTTATGACCTAAATCATCACATACTTTTTTTACTAGATAAAGTCCCATACCTGTAGACTCTCCAAACTTACGACCATTTTCCCCTGTAAAAAATGGGTCAAATACTCTTTTTATATCTTTAGAAACAATCCCAATCCCTTCATCTATTATGCTTAAAACTACATATTTATTATTTTCTTCAGATTTTATGGTTAGATAGTTACTATAACCTTTAGAATATTTCACCCCATTTGTAATCAATTGACTTATTATAAATTTCATCCATTTTATATCTGTATAAACATAAGTAAATTTGTCTATTTGAATCTTAGGAATCATTCCATTTTTTATAAATAACCTCTTTTCTTCATTTACAATACCAGATACAATTTCATTCAATTTGGCTTTCTTAACCACAAAGTCTTTCTGAAAATTATCTGCCCTTGCAAAATGCATGGCCATATCTAGACCTTTATTTAATCTATCTATCTCTTCTCTTATATTTTCAGTCACTTCTTCTCCCTCATACTCTTGAAGCTGAAGACTTATAACTGATATTGGTGTTTTCATCTGATGAATCCACTGGTTGATGAAAGTTAAATGTTCACTATGTATCTTTTTATGTTCTTGTATCATTGATTGATACAATTTATGTTGTTGTTTTAAAATAACTGATATACTTCTCCCCAAGAAAGAATTTCCTAAATATAAAAATGATTCCTCCAAAGAATGTATGCCTTTTTCAAACAGATTATATACTTCTCTATTTTTATAGTATTTATATATTAAAAAACATAACAATATAAAAGAACTAAATAAAAGAATATATAAACTTTCTCCAAAACTAATAAATTTCATAAGATTACAGTAAATAATTGTCATAATTATCCCTATATAATATACAAAAATATAACCTTTACAATCTTTTAAAAAAAATTTCATACTTTCTCCTTACCAATTTTTATTTAATTTATACCCTAACCCCCGTACAGTCTGAACAGCATTCTCTATACCTAATTCCTCAAATCTTTTTCTTATCCTGCTAACATTCACATTTAAAGTATTTTCTTCTACAAATTCAATATCATCCCATATCTTTTCTAAGAGATAATCTCTACTTACTACCTTTGGGTATCTTTTGATAAGACATTCAATCAATATACCTTCTTTTTTAGTTATAATTAGATTCTTACCATGTAGTTCTAGTTCCAACCTTTCTGGATAAAACCTTAATCCATCTAATTCCACTATTCTTTCATCTATTTTAGGTGAATATTCACCATATACCCTTCTTATATGACTCTTTATCTTTGCCATTACTACATCATAATAAAAAGGCTTCGTTATATAATCATCAGCTCCACTTTCTAAAGCTCTAATCTGGTCTACACTACCATCTCTAGCTGATATAAAAATTATAGGCAAATTCGACTTTTGTCTAATGCATCTACACCAGTAGAAACCATCAAATTTAGGTAAATTCACATCTAATAGCACTAAGTCTGGCTTAAAACTTTCAAATGTAATCATTATATTATCAAAGTTTTCTTCGACAATCACTTCAAATCCATATTTCTCAATATAATCTTTGAGTAATGTACTTATTGATATATCATCTTCCACAATATATACTTTATAACTCATATAATCCCTCCTAATATCCCTTTTTACTTATCATGCAACAGTTGATTTTAATATATCCTAATCTTCTTACTTAATATGTAAGTTAATCATATTACTAACTTTACAATTGCTGACTTAACAGGCACAACTATATTATTAGAAATCTTAATAAAATTCTTTAAAAGGTATTCTTTTATTATCAACTAATCATTGTAAAATAGATTCAAATTACTAACTTAAAATAGAAAAAGTTACCTTAATAAGGTAACTTAAACTTTTATCATATTTTTTACTTAGTATTATTTTAGCATAATTTCTACTTAGTATTATATATTAATTCTTTTATGTTTAATTTTTTCTCTTGTAACTTATTTTTTATTAAGAAGTCTTGTGTATCTTCAAGAGAAGATATGTCTTTATCTGTTATATCCAAACTAAAATCATACCAAGTATATAGCTCCTTAGTTTCTTCAAGGCTTAAATCAACTTCTTTGGCTACTTTTTCCATAGCCTCATCAAAATTACTATTTACATATTCTAAAGTTTCTTTTTCAACCTTCATAAATCTTTCAACTATTTCTGGATGTTTCTCAGCAAAATCTGTACTAACAGCAGTTACTATTATACCATCTACTAAACCTTCACCATTTGCTACAAGTTTACTATCTGACTTCATAGCTTTAAGAGCTGCTGGTCCAGCAATCAATGCAGCATCTACACTACCATCAGAAAGAGCTACTGATGCCTCTGGAATACCCATATTAACAAATTCCACATCATCCATACTTAATCCTTCTTTATCAAGTGCTGCAATTAGTACCTGATGTAATATAGTCCCTTTTGGTCCTGCTACTTTCTTACCTGCTAAATCTGCTGCTGATTTTATTGAATCATTATTCGTCAAAATCATAAATCCTTTTGGTGACCTACTATAAGTATTTAATATCTTTAACTCCACTCCATTAGACACAGCTATCAAGGCTGATGTACCACCTAATGCATGTAAAAAATCTATTTCTCCAGCAGCTAAAGCTTGTATAAATATTGAACCATCACTTATCATATTTAAAAATATACTATACACCTTTTCAGGCGATGGTAATATATAGTCACTCCAAATACCAAGATAATTTGTAATTTTCCATAATACAATAATTACGAAAAATATCAAAACACTTTTTACTAGACTTAAAAACTTATTATTAAAATTATTGACCATTTATAAACCATCTCCATTATTACATCCATCTTTACAATAAAACATTTCTACTATATCATACTTAGTTTCAGAGTCATTTCTTATTTTTTGTATCTCACTTAATATTTCATCTTCACTAGATACTTCAAGAACTTTTTCAAAAGTGTCTTTGAAATATCCTAATGGAATTGGAGATTCATCTATTTTTCCAAGTGATTTTATACCTTCTTGTTCAGCAAACTCTTTCCATGTATAAAATATAGCATTACTCTTATCCTTGAATTTTTCACTTGCAAAATCCCTTAATTGTGTACATGGACAGGTTGCTATCAACATATCATCTTTACTTTTTATATATTTATCGTATAAAACTCTACAAGTCCTTACTAGTATTGGCTCTATCATAGGTACTTCAAAACTATCTATCAAATTATTTCTTTTTAAAAGATTTATACTTTCTGGACATCTACAATCCAACATTGTATTTTCAGTCTGTTTTACATATTCTCTGTATTGCCTCTTTACAAATTCCAATTGTGGTTCACATTCAGCCATTATGTACCCTTTTTTTATCAAATTCTCTTTGATAATATGAAACTTTTCCCCATACATTCTTTCTGCCACTGGATTTATTAGAAGATATTTATTCATAACTCCTCCTATTATTTAATATTTAATATTGAATATTATTATCAATTACCAGTTTAAATGAGCACTTAAATTTTGTCAATATACTAATTTTTTCTTAATAAAATAATATTTATCTACATTTTTTTACTATTTCAATTAAAATGTTAAATAGTATATTCAATTTATTTTAAATAATAATATACACATATTGCTAGTAATCTACCTATGTAATAATCTATAAATATTATATAATGATATGTACATAATTAATATTAATATTTGATAATAATACTAATAAAATTAGAAAAATTTAGAAATCTTATGAGATATCAATTCGAATCTTGAAACTACATCAAAAAATGAAGTCTATTTAGACTTCACTTTTTATAACTCTTATAAATAAATTATCAAAAATATCTATACTTCCCTTTCTACTTCAAAACGCAAAACAGTCTTCAATGACTCAGGCGATACTTTTCTGGCATCACTTATATAAATTTCACGATGTATATAAGATTTTCTTATAAGTTTATTCTTTTTACAAAATTCATTCATAATATCAAAGCTTTCTGGTTCATTATCATATGAGCCTATATGAAGCATTTGAACACACAGACCTTCATTAATAGACCCAAAGTTAACTTTTTCAAGAAGATTATGTGGTTTCTTCTTTTTTACTATATCAACAGCTTTATTTAACAAGTCTTGTGTAACAAAATCTGGTTGACGTATCATTATAGTATAAATTAAATCTTCTTTAATAAGCATATCTAAGCATTTGCTTTTTTCTCCCTTATCCCATATACCTTCTAAAGGAAAAACAGTATAATCAAAATACCCTTCTGGTACAATTCCCTTTTTAGGCATGGTTTTTATTGCATATGCCAAAGAATAAAGTACTCCTATTGCTTCAGTAAATGCTTTAGAATTTGGGTCTCCATTCCCTTTTAACATGATAAATTTCTGCTCTGGTACTTCAATTATTACAGGATTCCTCTTAGGCAAGTACAACTCTTTATCTCTTTTTCTCCATTCATATTTCATAAAAAATACCTCCGTATATATATTTTATACATTGATATTATCATTCTAAAAGTGACAACAGTCTGTCATAATTTATAAATTATATTATAAAATCTTCATCTTCTAATTCCTCATATACTCCTTTTTGGTATCCATTCCCTTTAGTTGAAAAGAAATCATGTGTTTTAGTTTCAGTACTAAGACCATTTAATACAATTGAATTTATATCACCTACAGTATATAACTTCTCAAATCCTAGATTTTCTAAAGCTCTATTTGCATTGTATTTCAAAAAATTTACGACCTCTTTTTCAAGCCCACTTTCTCTGTATATAACATTTGTGTACTCTATCTCATTCTCCATAAGACTATAAAGTATAGAATACATCTTCTCTTCTAATATTTCCTTATCAATTACATCAAATGAATCGTATATTTCTTGTGCAAGTAATCCTATGTACTTACCATGTAAAGACTCATCTCTAAGAATAAGCGATATTATTTCTCCACTAGCTACCATTTTTCCTTGACCAGATAGATACAATGGATAAAAAAATCCTGAATAAAACAAAAAACTCTCTAAAAATACACTTGTAACCATTGATAAGTATAACCCCTCTTGATTTGTAGTATTTTCATATTGAGCTAAAACTAAATCAGCCTTTCTTTGCAACGTTGGTTCTGTTTCTATCCATTCAAACAACTCATCTATTTCTGAGTTAGAAAGTAGAGTCATAAATATAGAAGAATAACTTTTTGCATGTATTTCTTCCATAGTCCCCATAAAAGACAAGACAGCTTTTCTTTGTAAGTTTTCTGTTAAACTCATCATAGATGGAATTCCATTATTCCCCTGTTTTGTATCCAATAATGTTAATCCACCCAATACTTTTTTATATAACTCTTTTTCTTTATCACTTAGTTCATTCCATACCTTGATGTCTTTAGAAACAGATATTTCTTCAGGAAGCCAAAATTGTTTTACATTTTGTTCCCAAAAAGCCTGTGTAAATCCATCTTCTTCTCTATTCCAGTTAACTGCATTATGTATTTTATGTAAATTAAATGTCATATACTTCTCTCCCTATACTGAACATACTAGACACTCGTGAGTGTCTCTTGTCATCTTTGTTCTTGTGTAATATAAACTTTTCAGACCTTTTTTATATGCATATATGTAATGTCTAGCTATATCCCTAGTTGTCTTTTCATCTGTAACAAATAGTGTCGTGGATATACCTTGGTCAACATGTTGTTGAACTGTTGCTACTAAATCTATAACTTTTCTCATATCCATTCTATATGCTGATTGATAATACAACATATTATCATTTGTTAAAAATGGCATTGGATATATTGTAGTAGAATCTCCATACGTTCTTACTTCCACTTGTTCAGTAATTGGCATTATACTTGATGTAGCATTTTGAACATAACTAATGCTTTGAGTTGGTGCTACTGCCATCAAATACGCATTATATATACCTTTGTCTTTTACTTCATCTAACAAACTTATCCAATCTTCTTTTGTAGGTATATGTATACCTTCAAATAACGACTTCACCCTATCTGACTTAGGTAAATAAGACTTCTTATAATATTTTGATAGTACTTTACTTTTTCTTCCTTTAGCATATTCTGATTTATCAAATCCTTCAAAGGTTTGATTTTTTTCTATAGCTATTTTCATTGATGCTTTAATTGAATAATATCTAACCATTGCAAAAAATACATTAGCAAAATCTATAGCATCTTCTGAAGTATACAAAATATTTTCTCTTACTAAATATCCGTGTAAATTCATAGCCCCCAATCCTATAGAATGAGACTTACTATTACTGTTACTTACTGTTGGTACTGGCTTTATATCTGTACTATCTGCTACAAAAGACAGTGCTCTTATTGCTGTCTCAACCGTACTTTCTATAGTCTTATTATCCATAACATTGGCTATATTTAAAGAACCTAGGTTACAACTTATATCTTGTCCCCATTCATTTTTGCCTCCATAACCCTCTATTTGTGAGGGTGTCTGATATTGAAATATCTCACAACATAAGTTAGACATCTTAACCATTCCAACATCTTTTAACGTATGTTCTCTATTAGCTGTATCTATGTATACTACATATGGATATCCACTTTCTTGTTGCATCTGTGCTATTTTAGTCAACATCTGTCTAGGATTTATTTCTTTTTTCCTTATATCATCATCACTAACCAACTTATCATACCATTCATTCATTTCTATCTCATCAAGAGAAATTCCATATTTCTTGTACACAGTATGAGGATAAAAAGCATATGCTACTTCATTTTTTTCTGCCAACTCCATAAATTTATCTGGTATTATAGCTCCTAGTGATAATGTAGCAAGTCTTATTTTCTCATCTGCATTTATCTTTTTTGTATCCATCAATAATTCAAAGTCAGGATGGAATACAGTAAGATAAACTGCCCCAGAGCCTTGTCTAGCTCCCATTTGATTAAAATAACTAAAGGATTGCTCCAACATTTTAGCTACACCAACAACCCCTCCAGCTGCACCTTCTATATCTTTTATAGATTCACCTGATGCTCTAAGTTTAGATAAATTTAGTGCAACTCCTCCACCAATCTTTGATAAGTGATTTGATGAAGATATAGCATATGATATGCCTTCTGTACTATCTTCTACAGATAATAAAAAACATGATACCATCTCTCCAGCTCTTTTTCTTCCAGCATTTAAAAATGTCGGTGTAGCTGGTTGAAACTCTTGTTTTACTATTTTATCTGTCAAACTCATAGCTAGACTCTCATCACCATTTCCTAATGTTAAAGCTACAATTAATACTTTCTCATTATATGTTTCTAATATTTCTTTTCCATCATTACTTTTTAATGCATAATTTTGATAAAATTTATTTGCACTCATATATGATTGAAATTCAAACTGATATTTCTCAATAAACTTATACATTTTTTTAATAAAATCCATGCTATACTTATTTATTACTTCTTCTGAATAATAACCTTCATCCATTAAGTACTTTAATCTTTCTTCTAAGTCATTAAATCTTCTCAACTTTGGTTTTATAAACTCTTCTATGTAACTACTTAAGGCTTCCTTGTCCTTTTCCAGTTGATACTTACCTTGTTCATTTTTAATTATCACTTGATTGTTAAGCTCTATCCAATTCATTATTTACCGTCCTTTTAACATAATCTTGTGCTATAATTTCATTTAATTTGCCTATTATTTCTTTTAGTCCTTATCAGTTTGAATTTTATAAATAACATATAATCTTATCAATATAATAAGTATTTTTAAAAAACAAAAGCACTACATATAGTCAGTGCTTTATCTATTATATACTACATATAGTATATACACAAATTTTTTTATATCTAAACTTTTATTATTGTATAACTGATATTATTTTTGTTTAAAGAAATTTTTATCAGCTCAAATATAAAACAATACAAGCTTATTATGACATGTTTAAAAATGCAAATTATCTCTAAATAGTCTAAAAATATATTCTAATATATTGAAAAAAAGTATTTTAAAGATGATATTTTATATATTATTTAGAAGTTTTTTATTTATTGTTATATAATTAAATATATATCTATTTTGCTACTAAAGGTATAAAAATAAATTCATGAAGGTGATTTTTATGAGAGATATCTCCAAACAAGAACTTAAAAAAATACTTAAAAAACATTACCAATGGCTTAAGAACAATAATGATGGAGAAAGAGCAGATTTAAGAGAAGTAAAGTTAGAAAATATGGATTTAAAAGGATACTGTTTAAGTAATATTGATTTTTCATGGTCTGACCTTATTGATTTAAACTTAGAAGAGGCCGATTTAGAAAATTCTAATTTTAACAACTCTTATTTTTCAAATTGTTCACTAAAAAACTCCATACTAAAAAAAGCAGACTTAAGTGGTGCTAATTTTAGATTTTGTGATTTATCTAACTCAGACTTAAGTGGTGCTAATTTAGAAAACTCCAATTTAGAATATGCTACTTTGGATGGAGTAATATCAGATGAAAGTACTCGTTTTTTTAAATTGTACTGTCCTGAAACAGGAGCATTTATAGGCTATAAAAAATGTTTTAATTTTAGAATGGTACAATTATTAATACCTAGTGACGCAAAAAGAGTATCTGCTACATCAAATGCTTGTAGATGTGATAAAGCAAAAGTACTGTCAATTACAAGTATAGATGGTAAAGAATCTTTTAAAAGTGCTCGTGCATATGCTGATGAAAATTTTATATATAGAGTAGGAGAAACGATTGTAGCTGAAGATTTTAATGAAAATAGATGGAAAGAATCAACTACAGGAATTCACTTTTTTTTAACTAGAGAGGAAGCTATAGGTTATTTGTAAAGTAACTTCTTTTTATAATGACATATATAAAATACATAAATAATAAAAAAGGGGCTGTCTCAAAATAGAGATAAGCATTTTTTCATTGTTGAAATGATGAAAATATATTT
>NZ_JAGWCX010000088.1:0-14643 GCF_020657775.1 Clostridioides sp. ZZV14-6345
CTCCAAATCCTGTTGCTCCTGTTGCTCCTGTTGGACCTACTGACCCTGTTGCTCCTGTTGGACCTATTAATCCTGTTGTCCCTGTATTTCCTGTTGGGCCAGTCGGACCTGTTGGTCCTGTTGGGCCTGTTGATCCTGTTGACCCTACACCTGGCCCTGTTGGACCAGTCGGACCCGTTGGGCCTGTTCTACCTCTTGGACCCATTGGTCCTGTTGGCCCTACACATGATGATGGATAACCATGATGACAATCACAGCTATTACAACTATCGCAACCACTGTTGCAATCATCATATTTGTCATAGCCATTATCATAATTATTATCATCAAATGGACCAAAATATTTATTTCTACTCATTATTAAAAGCACCTCCTGATATATTTGAGCTTTTAAGCTCTATATATAATATGTCAAAATTAGTATTATTGTGATTTATCAGTTATTTTTAAATTTACTAAAATAATTTTCATTGTATAAAATAGAACTATCTTTAGGCTTAATTTCTTTTGCTTTTTCATGACAATAAATAGCTTTATCTATTTCTCCCAATCTGTCATAACAAACACTCAATTGTATATATGGTATATATCCATAACAATCATTTGACTTAAATCCTCCATTAGTATCATTTTTATCCCTTGTTAATGCTACCTTATACCAAAAAATGGCTTCTTTATATTTTTGTCTATCAAACATATGCTTCCCTATATCACAACAAATTTCTGCTCTTGGTTCATCAAATTCGAAACTTCTAAACAAAGAATATAAGGCACTCTTTTCATCATTAATTAAGTAATAACATGTGGCTAAATCTCTGCAAGCACTGATACAATCCTCAATCCATCCTCTTGATGAATCTAAAAACTTAGTAAAACCTTCTATTGCTTCTTTATACCTAGAATTATAATACAACTCTCTTGAATAATAAAATTGATGCCTTGGCTCCAATACTCTACCTTCCGAAATCATTTTTTCAAAAATCCTAAGATTTCTTAGGGGGTCCTGTCTATGGAGTTTTTTATGAGATATTGCAATGTCTGAATAAAATATTTCTCCAACGAGAGGTATTACCTCATGGATAGGGTCAACCCATTTATGATTAGAACTTCTTTTAAACAATCGTTCTCTATAATATGAGAGAGTTGGTTTGCCATTTTCATCAAAGGATACATTGTATTTTGCCATAACAATATCAATGGAAGTATCCAAAGTTTCTTTAATTTTCAATAATTTTTCTCTATCATCTTCTAAAATTATGTCATCTGCATCAAGCCACATTATATAGTCTTTAGAAGCTTTAGAAAATGAAAAATTTCTTGCAGCAGAGAAATCATCTATCCATTCGAAATCGTACACCATGTCTGTATATTTTGAGACTATTTCTTTTGTGGAATCTGTAGAACCAGTATCTACAACTATAATTTCGTCTACTATATCCTTTACACATTCTAAGCATCTGCCTATAACTTCTTCCTCATTTTTGACAATCATGCACAAACTTATTGTAATCATAATGTACAACTCCTTTGTCTTTTATATATTGCAGACATAAGTAATATATGGTACTTTCTCTTGTTTTGTTATTGAAATCTTGAAAATTTTTAACGACAAAAAATTAGTATATAACTTTGTTTATCATGTATTTCTATAGTTCATTTTTATTGAATTCAAAATTTTAATTCTTTGATTTAATTGATGTGAATTTTTTAGCTACCATAGGGTCAAATAGATTTGAAATAAATAAAATAACCATGTTTATTTAAACATGATTATTTTAACAATATTTATAAATTATAAATTAATCCTCTAAAATAACAACTTACTCGCTCTTATTCATTATATAATCGATTAATCCATATTCTTTAGCTTCCAGTGCAGTCATAAAATTATCTCTATCTATTCTAATATCTTCTATTGATTTTCCTGTATTCTCAGAAAGAATTCTATCTAATTTTTCTTTTGTTTTCAATATATTATCTACTGCTATTTTTACATCTGTTGCTTGACCTTTAGCTCCACTCATAGGCTGATGTATCATAATTTCTGCATTAGGTAAAGCATATCTTTTTCCTTTTGTACCTCCTGCAAGTAAAAAAGCGCTCATACTTGCAGCCATGCCAATACAAATAGTTGATACATCACATCTGACATATTTTATAGTATCGTATATAGCAAATCCTGCTGTGACAGCTCCTCCTGGGCTATTTATATATATAATTATATCTGAATCTGGGTCTTCTGATTCTAAAAACAGTAATTGAGCTACTACTAAACTTGCAATAACATCATTAATTTCTTCTCCTATAAATATAATTCTATCTTTTAATAGTCTTGAATATATATCATAAGACCTTTCCCCTTGACCTGTTTGTTCAATTACATGTGGTACTAAACTCATGCTACTTTCACCTCACAATTAATATTAAAGTTGAGATAAGAATTGATTTCATCTCTTCTTCGTTCATAATTAATACTTATATAAGAAATACACTCTATATTTTGAATTTGATGCTTTGGATTTAAAACAAATCTTTGTTGAATAGGATAAAATTCATCTTTACTTATATATACTTGTGGAGACTCTTTATATAAATTCCTAAATGCTAGTGTAAAAGATTGATGTGTAGAATATCCTGCTGTAATAGCTATTTCTATAATGTATTTATCTGTAAATATAAGTTATCTAGCTGCTTCAGTAAGTCTCCTTCTCTGTATGTATTGATGAATAGTAAATCCTACAATGTTTGTAAACATTCTATGTAAATGGTATTTTGAATAATTAGCAATATTAGCTATTTTATCTAAATTTAGATTTTCTGTAAGATTTTCTTCTATTAAAAATATTATAGAACAACATCCAGAATACAATCGTAAAGAAAAAATTAAGACAGAACCTGTTTCAAGTTATATAAAGTATTATAAAAAATTCAAGAAAACTTACCCTGTATTGCTTCAGTTGGAATCTATTCTATTAAAATCAAAAGGTATTCCAGATGTAGGTATAACAATTGAGTCAATGTTTTTAGCAGAATTGAAAAATCTTCTTCTAACAGCAGGTCATGACCTTGATAAAATAGAATTCCCTTTAAAAGTAGACTTAGCAAATGGAAGTGAACATTTTTATGGAATAGGAGGTAAAGAACAGATTCTTACAAAAGATGATTTATTTTTATCAGATAATATTGGTATATTATCTAGTATTCTCAATGGACCCGATAATCGAACAGCTATAACAAAAGATACTAAAAATATTATGTATTTTGTATATGGCTCTAATAGAATATCAAAAAAACAAATTCAAGACCATTTAAATGATATAAAAGACTATATTTCAAGTGCTTTTCCAGATTTAAAAGTTAATTCAATTGATATATTTTAGTTAATATATCAAAATCTTCATACATAGTAAATATTTTGAACAAATAAATTAGTGAAGTATATATTCTAATTAAACTAGATATACTTCACTAAAATTAATTATATGTAGATATTATTCATTTTGAGTTTTATTTGCCTCCTATTGTTTTATTAGGCTAAGTTGATGATTTATTTAACCTATGCTATAATTTTATCACTATGGTACTATATTACAATAATGCACTTTTTTGTAATATAGTACCTAAAAAGATACTTTAAAATACATAAAGGAGCCCAAAAATGAAAAAATGTTTAGATAATTACAGTTGCCCAATAGAAGCAACACTTACATTGATTGGTGGTAAATATAAGACACTTATACTTTGGCACCTTAAAGACACTATATTAAGGTTCAATGAATTAAAAAAATTAATTCCTAAAGCAACACCTAAGATGTTAACTCAACAATTACGTGAATTAGAAGCAGATGGTTTAATTATAAGAGTGGTTTATCCTGTTGTCCCTCCAAAAGTAGAATACTCACTATCCGATTTTGGAAAGAGTATTATTCCAATTTTAGATTCCATGTGTGACTGGGGTTCTGATTACTTAGAAAAGCTCTAAACCATTACAGTTTAAATCCCATGGCTAATTTAACTTCATCCATTTGTTCTTTAGATGTCAACATTTCTAAAAGCTTAAAAGCTACATATGGAGCTGTTTCTGGACAATATGAGGTTATAATATTTTTATCTACAACAATTGGTTCATTAACTACATTTACATCAAACTCACTTAACTGTCTTTGTCTTTTACCATTTTTCAAATGATATGTAGTAGCTTTACGATTTTTTAAAACACCACTTTTCCTAACTGGCAATGCTGCCACACAAATAGAAGCTATTATTTTTTCTTTTGAATTAAACTCCCTTATTAGATTTAAAAAAGATGCATCATATGCTTCATCATAAAATCCAAACTCTTCAAATCCTCCAGGAATAGCTAGAGCATCATAATCATCAACACATACTTCTTCTATAGTCTTATCAACTAATACTGGAATATTAAATGTGCTCATAACTTGCTTTTTAAATCCACAAGTCACTACATCAATATCATGTCCATAATCGTTACGAGCCCATCCCATAACATCTACAAATACACTAAATTCCATAGTTTCAAAACCTTTTGCTAAAAAAACTAAAATTTTCATATTCTATTTTCCTCCTAAAATATAATTAAAACAAGTATGGATTACATAATTAATATTTTACTATTCAATTATTTAAAAAATATCTTTGATTGTAGATAAAACAATAGTTGTATTAGCTTTCTGAATTCCCCCAATTTCTTTCAAAGTCACTGATATAAACTCTTAAAGATTACTTGTATCTTCTGCTAATACTTTTATTAAGTAATCATATTCTCCTGAAATATGATGACATTCTAATACAGTATCTTATTCCAAGATAGTTTTCTTGAATTCTTTCATACTTTTAGATAAATCAGTCTTGATAAATTAATTTTTCTGCTTATTTCAGAGGTTGAAGCCCTACTATTCTTTTTTAGAGAATTAATTATTTTTAAATCTATCTCATCCAGAGCCACTCACTTCCTTAATTATTTAGTACAATTTTAGCTAATAATTTATATTAAGTAAATAATTTTAATTATTTCAATAAAATTTAATACAAATATATTATTTTTCCTTAAAATTTTAGGTTTGTTTAATCAAAATACATATGACACTTAAAATTATTTAAGTTGAATTAATGTTTTTATTTTGTATAATATGTTACTTATTTTTGCAATAATAAAAGACACGCCATAATTTATGAAGTATTTTTACTATATGTTTAATCGTTTAGTTATTATATCAGTTACTTTCATATTATTATATTTTTATTTCTAACAATTATATATGTACCTTAGCATATTATTGAAAATTCAACAATATTATCCATCTACTTCTACATGTTGTAATATTTAATGAAGATAGTATACCTGTATCAAAATTATAAATCTCATAATCTTAATTTTCTTAATAGATTATAAAATTTTATTGGTGAAGAGTCTTCAAATAACTTTGTAATGATAGATTTACTAAATTAATAGGGTATGTAGTAAATATAACTTTCTTATTGACTATAACTAAGTATTATGATAACATAATTTAAGCTATAATTAATAAAACATATTTTAAATAAATAAGGTAATACACAAAGTACGAAAGTACAATTTAAATATAGATAAACTAGAATTAATACTAAGATTAGGATGTGAATAATTATGATTTATATAGAATTAGTTAAACTTGTTAGAAAACTTAACTCTACACAAATGTATACGATGAAGCGTTGTGTAGAGGTTAATCTGAAAGCTTAAAGCTTTCTATCTTCATCGGCAAATATAGGTTTAGTGTAGTTTTTTAGCTATGCTTATTTAAAATTGCCTATTTGCCGATAGATAATATAGATTTTCTGGTCATAGACAACAATGCTTGTCTATGACCTTTTGTTTTTCCAAAAGCAGAGGTCGGCATTTTATAATGCTATTCCTCTGCTTTTTTTATTTTCATAAATTTTTAATAAAAGAAAAGGAGTTTGAATTATGAGTTTATTAAAAGTAACTAATTTATCACAATGTTTTATGGATAAATCACTGTATGAGAAAGCTAACTTTGATTTATTCAAAGGTGAACATATAGGCGTAGTTGGTCAAAATGGAGCAGGCAAAAGTACCTTAATTAAAATTTTATTGGGAGAAGTCGTTCCAGATTCAGGAGAAATCAAGTGGCAACCTAATATCAATATAGGCCATTTAGACCAATATGCAGAAATCAATAGAGATACAACAATATCACTCTATTTACACACTGCATTTGAAGACCTTTATAAAATAGAAAAGGAGATGAATTTACTATATCAAGAAAGTGCTGTATCTGGAGATGAGCAACAACTAATTAAAGCATCAGATTATCAAGAGCAACTACTAGCAAACAATTTCTATTCTATAGATAATGAAGTAAACAAAATAGCAACTGGTCTTGGATTAGATTCAATAGGAATGAATCGCGTTGTTGGAGAACTTAGTGGTGGGCAAAGAGCAAAAGTAATTTTAGCAAAATTACTACTTTCTAACCATGAAGTTTTATTATTAGACGAACCAACAAACTTTTTAGATAAAGAACATGTTGAGTGGCTCTCAAACTATTTAAATACATTTGATGGAGCATTTATTGTAGTTTCCCATGATTTTGACTTTTTGGAGAAAATTTCTACAGGTATTCTTGATATAGAATTTGGTATGATTAAAAAGTATCATGGAAAATACTCAGAATTCCTTAAACAAAAGTCACATTTAAGAGAGGATTATATTAGAAGATATCAATCACAACAAAAGAAAATAGAAAAAGAAGAAGCATTTATACGTAAAAACAAAGCTGGAGTAAATTCAAAAATTGCAAGAGGAAGACAAAAACAACTGGATAAAATAGAAAGAATAGCTCCTCCTAGTTTTACAGGAAAACCAAATATAAAATTTTCAGAAATTGAAATATCTGCTCAAAATGCTCTTACAGTAACAAATCTTGAAGTTGGCTACTACTATTCTTTGCTTCCAAAATTAAATTTCTCTGTTGAGGGGGGGCAAAAAATAGTTATAACTGGTTTTAATGGAATTGGTAAATCTACTTTGTTAAAAACATTAGTCAAAGATATTCCTTGTATTTCTGGAGATTTCCAATTTTCTGAACAAGTGAAACTTGGTTATTATGAGCAGGATTTAAAGTGGGAAAATCCTACTAAAACACCACTTCAAATAGTAGCAGATAAATATCCAAAATTGAATACAAAAGAGATTAGACGACATCTAGCTAGATGTGGTGTAAAGGAAGAGCATGTTTCAAGGAGTGTATCTACGTTAAGTGGTGGTGAACAATCTAAGGTTAAATTATGTTGTATGATGTTATCTCCTTGTAATTTTTTGATTCTAGATGAGCCAACTAACCACTTTGACGCAGAAACAAAGGATGCTTTACAAAGTGCTTTGAAACAATTTAAAGGTAGTATAATTCTAGTTTCTCATGAAGAAAAATTTTATAAAGGTTGGATTGACAAAGTATATAATATAGAAAAACAACTAGTGTAAATTTATAATATGTGGTATTGTTCAACTAGTATTTCAATGATAGTTTCAATGTTCTAGTTAATGTTTCATTTCAAGTAAACTAGAAAAATAAATATCTATTAGAACATAAAGCATATTACTAGGATAAAAATTTAAAGAGGCTGTTTCAAAATAGAGACAAGTCTCTTTTTCATCATTGAAATGATGAAAATATGTTTGATTTCATACAAAAAGAGTGCCCCATGAACTAAAAATTTCATTCAAAGTTTATAATATTAAGACTAATACACTTACAGATACTGATTAATACAATAATAAAATAAAAGGAGTTGTCTTAAAATTAATTTTTTTCTAATCAAACTTTAAGTTCAACTCCCTTTTAAATTTTTATATGTTATTTTTTATTACTTCTTTATGTCAATTTATAATTTTAATTTTCAATAGTATATATTTATTACTTATTAAAACATAAAATATCTATCTAACTATTTATTTAATACCTACATATAATTATATCTATTCTTATACTTGCATATATAAAAAACGGTTAAAAATAAAGTTAAAACCTCAGCACTTGGTACTGCTAACCATATCCCATTTATATTCAATATATTTGGCAATATCAACAAACCTATAGTTATAAATCCAAATGTACGTAGAAAGGATAATATTGCAGATATTTTACCATTTGACAATGCTGTAAACATAGATGATGTAAAAATATTATATCCGCAAAAAATGAAACTAAAAGAAAATATATAAAATCCAGACCTTGCAATTTCATAAACTCTACTTCCTCTTTGAGAAAAAATTTCTACAATAGTTGGTGAACATAATATAGAGAAGATAAATACCAATAAAGATGCTACTGAAATAAATAATATACAAATTTTAAAAACATGCTTTAACTGAGTATTATTTTCACTTCCATAGTTATAACTTATTATTGGTGCAACACCCATTGAGAAACCTATATAAAGCGAAGTTAAAAGAAATTGAGAATAAATAATTATTGTAATAGCTGCAACTCCATCTTCGCCAATTAATTTCATCATCATAGCATTAAATAAAAAAGTAGTAACTGCTGTTGATAGTTGACCTACCATTTCAGACGAACCATTAAAACAAGCTTCAAATAATATTTTTTTATCTAGCTTAGGTATACAAAACTTAAGCACTCCTTTATTTTTTGAAAAGAAAACTATACCTGAAATAGTAGGAATTAGATATCCTATTCCAGTTGCAAGTGCTGCTCCACTAATACCCATTTGTAACAGAACAATGAACACATAGTCAAGAATTATATTAGTACACCCTGCACCTAAAACTAACCATAATCCAAATTGAGGCTTTCCAGCTGTTACAAATAGACATTGAAATAATACTTGTAATATATTTGCAGAGGCAAAAACCAAGATAATAAAAAGATATGAACGGCAATATTTAATTAAAACATCACTTGCTCCTAGCAATATAATGATAGTATCCATAAATGCAACACCGATACCAGTAATTATTACCCCAATTACAACTCCTGATAATACGATTAAAGAAAAAGCTTTATTTGCTTCCTCAATATTTCCATTACCCATCTTACGTGCTACAATAGCACTTCCTCCAGTGGCAAGCATAGTTCCAAGTCCAACTATAAGATTAATAATTGGACATACAATATTAATCGCTGATAGAGCATTTGTATTAATAAATCTTGATACAAATATAGTATCGACTATTGTATATAGCCCCATAAAAATCATCATAAAAATAGTAGGAAATGCAAACTTTAACAGAGAAAACAAATTAAACCTTTGTGCTAGTAAATTATCTTGCTCATAAATATTGTCTTGTTTACAATTTTCTGAATAATATATATCACTCATTTTGTTTATTTTTCTGTACATTGATTCTATTTAAAATATATTCTAAACAATTAGACATTTACAGACCTCCCTTCCGCATAAAAATTATATCTAATTATTTGGATAGAGTTTTAATTAATCTTGCTCTTCTACACAATTATATTTCTAATAAAACACTTTTAATTCCTCACTCTAATCATTTTATAACTTTCTTTTAAATTTTCTGTAGCAGAGAGATGGTCATAGAAAACTGGAGATTCAATCATACACCCAAGTTACTTCAATATTTTGTTATGATTTTTCTCACTATCCAGACCAAGAATATTTATTTGGCCATAAGTTGGATTTAGTAGTCCAATTAATAAATACTTCTTTTTACTCTATCTTTAGCTACCAAACTTGAAACAAATAATAATATATTTTTACATACAGCTATATAAATCAACTATTTTTAATATAACTATAATAGCCACCATATTGACGATTATAGAATATCATAAGCTCTAAATATTGTCAACATAATGACTATCGTGGTTTAATAATTTTATTTTAAAAATAACTCCAGAGTACTATATTTTTTGATTAAAACTAATGATAATATAAAAAATTTTGCTTGAAAAAACACCTAAAAGGGGTTATAAAGAGCCTTTTTTTGATTTTATTGATTAAATCCTAATACAGACAATGTCTTATTGAATTGCAAATCAATAAAAAAAGGCTCCATAAGAAGCCTTTTCTGTTTTTATTGATTAAATCCTAATATAGACAATGCCTTAGCATCATAGTAAGTAGTCATCTCTCTTGTTGCATCCTTTAATTTTAAGTTATCAAAGTCTAATGTTCCACCAAAAGCTGATATTTCAGACCCATCAAACCTATACCATTTCCCATCAATTTGTATATAGTTCCAAGCATGATTTAATGACGGATTTAATATAAGTAGTGAATTCATTCCCATTAACCTTGTTAATAAATGAAAGCTACTTGCAAAACTTGCACACGTACCACGTTTATCAACCAGATTACCATAGACTATGTGACAATATTTAGCGTCTGCATATTTTGCTTCGGTTACCAATTTTGCAGCTCTATTAGCTCTTTCCATCTCAGATGCATTTCTCCAGTCAAAACTATTTAAAAAATTCCTGATTACTGTAATTGTATCTTGAGCTTGTTTGTAAGAAATCCAATCTCCATCGGCTATTACTTCTATAGGGTCAAGTTTTCCAAAGCCTATTCTCTGATATGAACCACCTGCTAATGCTGCCGCATAAAATCCTAACCCTTCCATACCCTTATTTATATAATAATATTTACCATCTGCTCGAAGCTCAACTCCATTTTGATTTCCTCCATAGTTTAAATCCCAACCTTCTTTACCTGTTGTATTAAGACCAAGTTGTGTTAACATTCCTTTAAGAGGATACTTCGGGTCATAATTGGCACCTTTACTTATTGCCTGTGTTTGCACTATGCCATCCATTGTACCTACACTAGTTTGATTACTTCCATTAGCACTCTGTTTTTTCAAGCTAAATGTTTCATCCCCTTGATATTGCTCTGCCATTACTGTCATACTCATCATCAATACAATAATCATGGTAATCACAGTAGTTAATATATTCTTCTTCATATTACTCCCCCTTATTTAATTCTTTTTAAAAACATAAAATTATTAACTTATAAATATATGGCTATTAGTATAATTGAAATTAAGTCTGATTCACAAATTGTTGATTTAGTAAAAGTGTATTGAGATTATATCTTTATCTTTTCATTATATAATAAACTTATTTTTTTTAAACATACTGTTTAAACCAGTACATTTATATGTTTTTTTTGTTCATCTGTTTTATCAAATATATTAGTCTTTAAATTTTGTTTATATTCTTCAGCATTCTCATCTAACTTTTCTATTCTCGACTCAAGCTTTATTATTTCTTCTTGTGTTAAATTTATAAAATTTTTAAGCATATTTTCAAGCTCTTCACGAGTTTTACCTAATAAAGATAAGTCTTCAGATATTTTCTCTTTTTTATTAGAATCCTCTTTATACTCATTTTTTTGTTCTAACTCTTCTAATTTTTCATCATTTAATATTTCTTCTTCAATTTTTTCATTAAACTCTTTAGTGATTAAAGATTCTTCTTCATCATTTGTATTTAGATAAGTTGAAATTTCATCTAACATTGTACTTTTATTTTTATCTTCTATAATGTTATTTTTAATACCTGTTTCTATATTAAAAAAGTTATTAGTTGTTTCTCTTATTTCTGATTTATATAAGTTCTTGATTGCTTCATTTATTTTTTTAGTATAAACCTCTTGTCTATCTTTTAAATCTCTAATTCTATCATTAAGTTCTTGCTTTTGTTTCATAATATTAGATAAATAAGTGTCTTTTCCTACAGTTTCATTTTTCTTAACCATATTTTCATTAATTCTTGTATTATTTATATTACTTTCATATCTAAATGAATATTGACTTCTATATTGACTAGATATTTTCATTGATTTCACCCCTCTAAAACAAATTTATGCTTTATAAAAAGCTAACCTGACTTAATTATATTCTACCATCAAAAGTATACATTTACAAATAATTAGTTAATAATTTTGTAAGTTTGAGCATTATTTATAATAAAAAATTTTTATTATAAATTAAAACAATAATTTTTATAAATATTTTATTTATATTTATAATTCATATATTTTTACTTTATAAATTAGCAATATTACAGTTTTGCTTTTAAGAAACATCTCTATCATACATAAACATATACTCTATTATGTATTAGTATAAATATACATCTTCTTATCTTACATAAGAACTCTTTATAATAAGAGTCTATCATAACAAATATGTATACATCATCATATAAAAAATCAAACTTTATTAAAAAAATTAATAAATTGCCTTAAATAATACCACAAACCAAATTTGCCATCAAAATCACATTAAAGTAACAAATTAATGGCAAATTTAATATATTAATAGTATATAGACTCATAGAATGAACAGAACAAAAAAACTACACTCATCTTCTAATTGTCTTATTTATTTTTGAGATATTTTTAAATTTCTTTTCTTTTTTTGCTAAGTAATCGCTTTTATTATCTGCAAATACTGCTTCAGTTTTAAGCCTACGATAGGATTCCCATCTTTTAGGTGAAAGTTCTTGACGAGCAATAGCTTCCCAAATAGCACAGCCTGGCTCTGAGGTGTGAGTACAATTACGAAAATGACATTTTCCGAAATAAGCTTCTATGTCTACAAAACTTTTATCTAAACCTTCCGAAACATCCCACATTCCCAATTCTCTCATACCTGGTGTGTCAATAACAATACCACCACCTGAAATTAAAAATAACTCTCGTCTAGTCGTGGCATGTCTTCCTTTATCATCATCTATGCGAATTTCCTTTGTATTTAAAAATTCTCCACCCAGCATACAATTAATTAACGAAGATTTTCCAACTCCTGAAGAACCAAGTAAGGCAATAGTACAACCTGGTTTGATATACTTAGAAATCTGTTGACAACCATCTGCCTCTAAAGATGAGGTAATAACTACATCTACACCCAAAGTTATAGAATTAACTACTTGTAATTTACGATGCATGTTGTCACACAAGTCTGATTTAGTAAGTACTACTACTGGAATAGCTCTACTTTCCCATGCCAGAGACAAATACCTCTCCAATCGATGAATGTTAAAGTCCTTATTCAATGACATGCAGATAAAAACAATGTCAATGTTAGCTGCAACCACCTGTTCCTCATTTGTCTTTCCAGCAGCCTTACGTACAAACAAGCTTTTTCTATGAAGCACATGACGAATAATAGCATTACCATTTTTATCATTGCAACGATCCAACATAACGAAATCACCAACGGTTGGAAAATCAGATGGTATAGTAGCCTCAAAACGTAGTTTTCCGGAAACCTCTGCAAACAGTACACCATTTGTACATACAGCTTGATAAATGTTCTTTTCTTGTGAGATAATCCTAGCAAGGTACAAATCATGACATTCCATACTTTGAGTAATAAAACTACTATCTAGACCATATTCCTGTAAATCAATCTTTTTCATACCATTCATTCTGTTTCCTCCTTTTCCACCTTTTCATTGATTCTTTCTAGTGGGAAAGGTGGCTGTGCCAGTGGTTTTAATGCAATTGACATTAATTTCACTGGATTATCATCAGCTGCAGTACGATTAGAACTAAGATGTCCGCAGCGTGTACAACGATGAATAATTGCCCACTCACCATTTTTTCTCACCCACACTCCAATAGGTTCCATATTAGCATCACAATCTGCAGCACGGTCACCAGGAATGATATCCACATGAAGACTATGTAAACAATGTGGACAATGATTTCTATGTTGTGTTCCAGATCCTTCAGGAACTACAAGGCAACCACAATTTTTGCAAATAAAGTTATCCAGACAGGAATTTTCCTGATAATAAGCTCGTTTTCTATTTTTATAATTCATTTTTATTACCTCCATATCTTGTATTTTCTACAAAAAAAGTCCACAGGTATTTATATCTGCCTTTTTATGTGGTATATATATTTACCTACACAAAAAACAGAAAACTCCTGTGGACTAGAAAATTCAATATTTTCTATTTCAACATAATTATATTCAAAATAATACTATGTAAAATTAATAAAAGTGTAGCAGATTAAAGCCCACTACACCACAATTTAACAAAGTAATATGTAATATTATTATTTGTTGTCGGATGTTAGTTATCTATAAAGGCAGAGTAAGACACAACAATCAAATGTATCAAAAATACACTTAAAAATTCTGATTAAACAGAACACGTATGCGTCTCCAACTATTTATTTGTTGGTTACCATTATATATAACTCTGACATCAGGCAAGACACTCCTTTACTAATAATTATTATTGAAATTTTACCATAAAATATGAGTATGTTCAAGTATAATTTAACATACTCATATATTTATGTTTATATCATTTTTAGTCTATAGAATTCGGCTGTCTTTATGATTAATATTCACTCCAGTATTAATCACAAAGACTAGTCACTTATTATTTCTTATTCCATCGTATATCTCTTCCTCAATTTGTCTAACTCAAATTAATAATAATAGAAGCTCTTTAATACAAAACATACAGTCAAGTTTTTCCATATATTTTACATATCTAGTCTATTTTTTTGATATAAAATAATGTTCATATTTATAAATTTATTTAATTTTCAAACAAGTATATTGAATAATAACTAATTCTATTGTATTATTGTAATTGTAGA
>NZ_JAGWCX010000089.1:0-14583 GCF_020657775.1 Clostridioides sp. ZZV14-6345
GAACAAATTTAATTTGCTCCTGCGACAGCCCCAATTGTTTCTCTGTGGTTGATTTTTTCGTCAAAAGTCAACTTCAAATCGCTTGTTAGTTTTACACCTTTAAGGATATAATTATACATAAGGAGGGATTGACATGAATGAATTAAACATCGCAAAAACGCTGATTTTAAAGCGTAAAGAAAAAGGAATTACACAAGATGAACTTGCAAATTATATAGGAGTTTCTAAAGCTTCTGTATCTAAATGGGAAACTGGACAAAGCTATCCTGACATAACTTTTTTACCGCAACTCGCGACATATTTCAACATTACAGTTGATGAGTTAATATGCTATGAGCCTCAAATGATGAAGGAAGATATTAATAAACTGTACAATAGACTGTGTAAAGACTTTACGGTTAAACCATTTGATGAAGTCATGGCTGAAATAAGAGAAATCATAAAAAAATACTATTCATGTTTTCCTTTGATTTTTCGGATGGGTCTTTTAATAGTTAATCACTATGATATTGTAGATGAAAAAAAGCGTGAACTATTAATTAGTGAAGCATTAGAAATATTTATTCGTATACAGGAAACTTGTAATGACATAGATATTTGCCGTCAAGCAAAAAGTATGGAGGCAACTTGTTATATATTGTTAAATCAACCCATACAGGTGATTGATTTATTGCAAGATAGCAATTTCCCCATGATAAATGAAGTTATACTTCTTGCACAGGGGCAAATGATGAATGGTCAAATTGATGAAGCAAGAGAAACATTTCAACTTGGCGCATATCAGAATCTTATATCACTAGTTCAAAATCTAGTGGGTATTTTGCAAAATGCAGATAAATTACAAATGAAGGAAATAGAAAGACGTATTCTAGCAATTTCAGATATCTTTGACCTTGATACATTATCTCCTGCTATTATGCTTTCTGTATATTTAACACAGGCACAAATCAATTTAATACATGGGAATAATGAGGGAGCTATTAAATCATTACGAAAATATGTAGATTTGGCAACACGTGATATATATCCAATTATAATACACAGTGATGACTTTTTTAATAAACTTGACAGATGGATTTCTGAATTTGGAACAGGTATTACACGTGATGATACAATCGTAAAAGCGGGTATTGTTGCTGCTATTAAAAATAATCCAATGTTTTCTGTATTAAGTGAAAACAAAGAATACAAATTTCTTATAGAAAAATTATCTTTATTGGAGGAATAAGATTATGGAAAATTTGATGGAATATTTACCACTTTTGATTCCTGTTATTATTTTAGATTTAATACTTATAATTACTGCACTTGTTCATGTATTGAGACATCCACATTATAAAATTGGAAATAAGGCAATATGGATTATTGTAGTGTTGTTTATCAGTATAATAGGTCCAATTTTATATTTTGCAATAGGAAGAGGTGAGGAATGATGAATGTTGTTGAAATAGAAGGGTTATCAAAAAGTTTTGGAAACAAAAAGATAATTGATAATTTAAATTTCACTGTACCAGAGGGTTCAGTCTTTGGATTTGTGGGTCAAAATGGTGCAGGAAAGACTACAACAATGAAAATGGTACTGGGGCTACTTGAAGCAGATAGTGGAACAATAAGTGTTTGTGGTGAGAAAGTAACTTATGGAAGAACAAGCTCTAATCGCCATGTAGGGTATCTGCCAGATGTGCCAGAGTTTTATAATTATATGAAGCCACTTGAATATCTTTCTCTTTGTGGAGAAATTACAGGTCTTTCAAAAAAAGATATAAAGATAAGAAGTGAAGAATTATTGTCACTTGTAGGTCTTGGGAATGAAAAGAAACGAATAGGAGGATTTTCTCGTGGAATGAAGCAACGACTTGGTATAGCTCAAGCTTTGCTTTCACGTCCCAAATTACTTATTTGTGATGAACCAACAAGTGCACTTGACCCTGTTGGTCGAAAAGAAATACTAGATATTATGCTTAAAATCAAAGACTCAACAACTGTAATATTCTCAACACATATATTATCAGATGTTGAAAGAATTTGTGACCATGTTGCTATATTAAACAAAGGAAGCATTGCTCTTAGTGGTACACTTTCAGAAATAAAAAGTATGCACGGAAAGGATAGACTTTTATTGGAGTTTTCAAGTAATGATGAAATTCAAAAGTTTAAGTCTAGTGATGGTATTAAATCCCTACTTAAAGATTCAGAAGAAACTAATATGGGAATTGTTTTGCATGGTGAAGATATAAAATCAATACAACAAACAGTTATATCTACACTTGCAGAAATAAATCTTTGTCCTTTAAAGATGGAATTAATCGTATTATCACTTGAAAATTTATTTTTGGAGGTAGTAAAGTGAGAGAATATATAGCATTTACAAAAAAAGAATTTAAGGAGAACTTAAGAAATTATAAATTATTTAGTTTGATTATTTTATTTCTAATATTTGGTATAAGTAGTCCTATTTCTGCAAAATTTATGCCAGACTTGATTGCTCATTTTGCACCGACTTTAAAAGTTACTGCTGCACCAACTGCTTTAGATTCTTGGACACAATTTTTTAGCAATATCTCTGGTCTTGGTATGAGTTTAACTTTAATTATTTTTTGTAATATTTTATCAAATGAATATTCTAAAGGAACACTTGTTATTATGCTGACTAAAGGTTTATCACGTTCATCTATAGTATTGTCTAAATTTTCTGTTACGGCGATTATTATGACAATTGGTTTTTGGTTGAGCTTTTTATTTGCTTATGGCTATACAATGTATTTTTGGCCAACTGCAAATACTCATCATATTATATTTTCAGCATTTAATTTATGGCTTATAGGAATTATGTATATTAGTGTATTAATTCTTGGGTGTGTACTATTTAGACCAGCATTTGCCAGTGTTTTACTTGTATTGGTGGCAACTCTTTTCTTGAGTTTAATTTCTATTCCTAAACAGATTGCACCTTATACTCCTAATTTCTTGATGTCAAAAAATATAGACTTGATTTCAGGTAAAGTGGCAATACCAGAATTTATTATTCCAGTTATTATAACAGTTTTTATTTCTATAGTGTGTTTACTAGCAGCTGTTATGTTATTTAATAAAAAACCAGTTTAATAATACTTTTATCATAAGGTAAAGTAATCTTGTATTGTTAAAAACTATACCTAAAAATCAAAAAGACTTGGACTTAAGTTTCAAGTCTTTTTTGATTTTTAGGTGTAGTTTAATATATAGAATTAAGTATAGAAAATAACACAAATAATATTATTTGTATCAAATAAAGATAATAATATTTAATTGTGGTAAAATATACTAAAAATTACTTTAAAAGTGATAAAATTATTATAAGTAAATATTTTAAAGGGGTGTAGATATGGAAAAGTCAAAAGTATATTTTTGTGATTTATACTCAAATTCGCAAAATAAAAACGTACCAAACAATGTAAGAAGATTATTTGATACAGCAGGATTCAAGGATTTAATAGAAAAGAATGACCAAGTCGCAATTAAACTTCACTTTGGAGAAAAGGGAAATACTACATATATGAGTCCTGTGGCAGTTAGACAAGTGGTTGATAAGGTTAAAGATTGCGAAGGAAAGCCATTTTTAACAGATACAAATACATTATATACAGGGAGCAGAACCAATTCTGTAGACCATCTTACAACTGCTATAGAAAATGGCTTTGCTTATGCAGTGGTAAATGCACCAGTAATAATTGCAGATGGGTTGTATAGTAGAAATTATGAAAACGTGCAAATAAATAAAAAACATTTTGAGAGTGTAAAAATAGGTGGAGAAATCTATAATTCTTCTGCAATGATAGTAATGAGTCATTTTAAAGGTCATGAAGCAGCCGGTTTTGGAGGAGCATTGAAAAACTTAGCTATGGGATGTGCAAGTGCAGCAGGAAAGCAAATGCAACATTCTGATGTTACTCCAGGGGTAAATGAGAAGAAGTGTATAGGATGTGGAAAATGCGTTAATTCTTGCCCTACAAAGGCTATAAGTATAGTGGATAAGAAAGCAGTTATAGATTCTAATGTATGTTATGGATGTGGAGAATGTCCAACTGTCTGTCCAACTAGAGCAGTAACTATACAATGGGAAAGTGACTCAGATGTGTTTGTCGAAAAGATGGCAGAATACGCTTATGGAGCAGTATCAAATAAAAAAGACAAGGTAGGATATATAACTTTTGTTATGAATGTAACTCCACTTTGTGATTGTGTACCTTGGTCAGGTAGACCAATTGCCCATGATATAGGAATATTAGCATCAACAGACCCTGTAGCTATTGAACAAGCATGTTATGATTTGATTTGTAAGGAAATGGGTCATGATGTGTTCAAACATGAACATCCTCATGTAAATGGAACTAGAATAATAGACTATGCATGTGAAATGGGAATGGGAAGTAAAGAATATGAATTAATAAAATTATAAGAATAGTAGCACTTAAATGCATATAATTATTGTAAGAGAAATTTAAAAGTATCAAAGGAGTATGCATTTATGAAAATTTACTATGAAAAGGAAAACAGCAAGAAGGCTAATGTAAACAATATTCCAAGTGTATTTGCATTTAATTTTCTAAGAAATTTTTTGACTAGCAAAGAATATGAAGAAACTAGAAAAGAATATTTTATAAATAATCTAACAAAAAATCAGGTTAATCAAGCTATGAAGGATTTAAAATGGTTATTTAGAGAGTATGAAGGCTTAGAGGTTATCACAATGGAAAGCTTGGATGGAGTTAAGACAAGGATAGTTTTGTAAATTAATAAGAATTATATTTTAATAAAAATACTGTTTTAATAATAATATGTATAATCTATTATACTAATACTATTTTAAAGCAGTATTTTTTTTGAATAAATAGTAAACTTATATCTAAAGTAAAGTTGACCAATAGATGTTATATATGTAATACTATATATAATAAGTAAACTATATAGAAAAGCTGGGTTGACAAACAGGAGGGTATATGGAAAAATACATAATAAAGTTAAAAAATAAAGTTTTGGGTGGAAAAGAAATAATTTATGAAGAAGCTCTTAATTTAATAAGTCTTGATACAAATAATAAAAATGATTTTGATATTCTATTAAAATCTGCAAATGAAATAAGAGAGTATTTTATGGGAAGAAAAGCAGATTTATGTACGATAATGAATGCTAAGTCTGGCAAATGTAGTGAAGACTGTAAATTTTGTGCACAGTCATCTCATTATAAAACTGGTGTAGAGGAATATTCATTGCTAGATTATAATGAAATCTTAAATAGAGCTAAAGAGATGGAGAGTAAAGGAGTACATAGATTCTCATTGGTTACAAGTGGTAAAGGTATGTCAGGAAAGGAGTTTAATGACATTTTAAATATCTATGAAGGATTGAGGGAAAATACTAGTTTAAAATTATGTGCATCTTTAGGTATTATAGACTATGAGCAAGCTAAAATGTTAAAATCAGCAGGTGTGACTACGTATCATCACAATGTTGAGACGTCTAGAGATAATTTTGATAGTATATGTACGACACATACTTATAAAGATAGGATAAAAACAATTGAAGAGGCTAAAAAAGCTGGGCTAGATGTATGTGTAGGTGGAATAATTGGAATGAATGAGAGTGAAGAACAGAGACTAAAAATGGCTTTTGAAATACGAGAATTAAATGTAAAGTCATTTCCAATAAACATTTTAAATCCCATTAAGAATACACCAATGGAAAATTATGATGTATTAGAACCAATGGAGATACTAAAAACAACAGCAGTGTTTAGGTTTATAATCCCTAATGTATATATAAGATATGCTGGAGGAAGGCTATCATTAAAGGGATATGACAAAGTTGGATTTAACGGAGGCGTAAATTCTGCAATTGTTGGTGATTATTTAACGACTGTGGGAAATGGGATTGAAAATGATAAAAAAATGATTATAGAACAAGGATTTGAACTTTAATAAAGATTACTTAAATTAATTAATATACTTTTAAATAACTATAAAAGTATATTAATTTTTTTTTGCCGATTAATTTAAATATTAAATTTGAATTAAAAATTGCAATATTTTGAAAAAAGGGAAAAATATCAAAATTTACATAAAATAGTTGCAAAGGAAAAAAAGATGTGATAGTATCTAGGTAACCGGTTAAGTAAAACGGTTTCCTAAACTATGGGGGTGAACTGCTTGAGTATAACTATAAAAGAAATTGGCGAATTGGCTGGTGTTTCTAAAACAACTGTGTCAAAAGTCATTAATAATAAAGATGAAAATATAAGTAAGGCAACAAGAGAAAAAATTATAAAAATAATGAAAGAAAAAAATTATGTACCAAATAAATTAGCACAAAGTTTAGTAACTAAAAAAACTAATACTATAGGGCTTCTTATACCAGATATACGAAATCCATTCTTTACAGATGTATCAAGGGGTGTAGAAGATAAAGCTAATGAAGAAGGCTACAATATAATTTTATGTAATACAGATGAAGATGCTAAAAAAGAATATGAAGGAATAAGAACACTATCAGAGAGGATGATAGATGGAATTATATTTGCAGCCTCTTCAAATACAAACTGGAAAGAAGCAAATTATAAAGATATAAAAATGCCAACTGTGTTGATTGATAAGAAGATAAGCATGAACAAAGAAACTTTAAAAGGAATAGTTAAAATAAATAACTTTGAAGGAGCCTATATAGCTACAAAATATTTATTAGATATTGGAAATAAGAAAATAATATACCTAAGTGGTCCACTTCAAAATGAAATAGCAATAGATAGATTAGAAGGATATAAAAAGGCTCTAATCGAGTGTAATTTAAGCTACAATCCTGATTATGTATTTGAAGGAAAGTATAAGATTGAATGGGGACAAGAATTTATAAAAAAATTAGAAAAGATAGATTTTGATGCAATATTTTGTGCAAATGATTTAATTGCAATAGGTGTTATAAGAGGTCTTAAAGAAAGAGGATTAAATATACCAAATGATGTAAGTGTTGTGGGATTTGATGATATTCAAACATCTAGTTTAATAAGCCCTTCTCTTACAACAGTAAGACAACCCTCTTATGATATAGGATACAAAGCCAGTGAAATATTGATAAATTGTTTAAGAGGAGATAAAAAAGAATCGTTTGATGAATTGATTTTCAAACCAGAATTAGTCATAAGAGATTCAACAAAAGAAAATGAATAACAGCATGAAAGACATAAATAGATATGTAAAGGAGTAATGTAATGGGAAACATAGTTGTCATAGGAAGTGTAAACATGGACATGGTATGTTCTGTAGACAAAAGACCAGAAAAAGGAGAAACAGTACTAGGGAATAGTTTTTTTACGTCACCTGGAGGAAAAGGTGCTAACCAAGCAGTTTCAGCATCTAAGCTAGGAGCGAATGTAAAAATGATATCATGCATAGGGGAAGATAGCTTAGGAGAGGAGTTAATAAGAAATTTCAGAACCAATAAAGTTGATTATAGCCTAGTATCCAGAAATAAGCACAAAAGTTCTGGTGTTGCTGTTATAACATTATGTGAAAATGATAATAGTATTGTTGTTGTACCAGGAACGAATGAATTAGTAGATATAGAGTTAATTAAAAAGAATGAAGAAGAGATAAAGAATGCAGATATAGTACTACTACAATTAGAGATTCCATTAAAAACAATAAATTACGTAGTAAATTTCTGCTTTGAAAATAAGATTAAGGTTCTGCTAAATCCAGCACCAGCAATAAAATTAGATGAAGATATAATAGAAAAAGTAACTTACTTAACACCAAATGAACATGAATATAAAATAGTTTTTGACACAGATGAAGGGATAGAGGAAGTATTAAAAAAATATCCAAATAAACTTGTGATAACAGAAGGAAAAAATGGAGCTAGATTTTATGATGGTAAAGAAATTAAGCATATATCTTGTATAAGTGTTGATGTTCAAGACACTACAGGTGCAGGAGATACATTTAATGGAGCATTATCAGTGGCTATAACAGAAGGTAAAAATCTATATACAGCAGTAGAATATGCAGTAGTAGTATCAGGTCTTTCTGTAACAAAACTAGGTGCACAATCTGGTATGCCTTATAAAGAAGATGTTGAAAAATATTTAAATATTAATAATATAGAAATCTAATTTGTTCAAATTTAAAACTATTAAAAATGGAGGTTAATTATGAGAGTGAGAAAAATTTTATCTTTAGGAATTGCTGGAATACTAGCAATAGGAATGTTAACAGGATGTTCAATGGAAGGGCCAAGTAAATCAGATAATAAAGGTGGTTCAGACAAGAAAGATTTAACTATAGGAGTATCTACAATAACTCTCCAACATCAATTTTTTATAGACATTGATGAGGGAATAAAAGAAAAAGCTAAAGAACTAGGTGTGAAAGTTATAGTAAATGACCCAGACCAAGATGTAGCTAAGCAAACATCAGCAATAGAAGATTTTATACAACAAAATGTGGATGGAATGATAGTGCTTGGAACAGATAATTCAGCTATAGTACCAGCAGTAGAAGGAGCATTTGAAAAAATGCCAGTAGTTACAGTAGATGCTGTATTAAATACTGAAAATATTACAAGTTATGTAGGAACAGTTAGTTATGATGCTGGTAAAAAGTTAGGGGAATATACTAAAAAGTACATAGATGAAAAACTAGGCGGAAAGTCAGAAATAGCAATAGTAACAGATTTAAAATCTCAAATACAAATGCAAAGAATAGATGGATTTAAAGATGCATTAAAAGGTTCAGCAAATGTTAAAATATTAAATTCTCAACCAGGATATGATAGAGAAGAATCTCTTAACACAGTAGAAAACTTAATTCAATCTAATCCAGATGTAGATATAATATATGCAACAGCTGAAAATAGTGTATTAGGAGCTAAAGCTGCACTTGAATCTGCAAAGAATAAGGATGTTAAGATTGTAGGATTTGACTTAACTGAAGAAGCAGCAAGTGGAATAACAGATGGAACTATTCTTGCTATGATTCAACAACAACCTAAAGAAATGGGACGCTTAGCTGTAGAAGCAGTAGTAAAAGCTATAAAAGGTGAAAAGGTAGAAAAAAATATACCAGTGCCAGCTTTACTTTATGATAAAGAAAATATAAAGGACTTTAAAAATTAGCAAAATAAAATGAGATTATTTGAAAGAAATCCTATTTAAAAGGAGTGTCATTATGAGTAATACAATTCTGAAGTTAAGTAATATTGCTAAAGAATTTCCTGGTGTCAGAGCATTAGATAATGTCAATTTTGAGTTATTTCATGGCGAGGTTCATGCACTACTGGGTGAAAATGGTGCTGGTAAATCAACAATGATAAAGATTTTAACTGGTGCTCATGCTAAAACTTCTGGTAAATTCATTTTTGAAGGCAAAGAAATAGAGAATATATCACCAGATGTTTCTAAAAAGATAGGTATAAATGCTATATATCAAGAATTAACAGTATTTGATGAGTTGACAGTATCACAAAATATTTTTATGGGAAAAGAGATAAGTGGCAAAGTCTTAACTAATGATAAAAAAATGAATGAAGATGCTAAAAAGATTTTCGATAATATGGGAATAGATATAAATCCAAATAGTCTAGTCAAAGAACTTAGTATAGCTCAAAAACAAATGGTAGAAATAGCAAGAGTTTTATCATCAGAAACTAAGGTCTTAATAATGGATGAGCCTACATCTTCAATAAGCAAAAAAGAGACTGAAATACTTTTTAGACTTATAAGGGATTTAAAAGAGAGTGGAGTCAGTATAATATATATCTCCCATAGGATGGAGGAACTCTTTGAAATTTGCGACAGAATAACTATAATGCGAGATGGGAAAACGATTTCGACTTTAAATACAAAAGATGTATCATCTGAGGAAGAATTAGTTAATTTAATGATAGATAGAAAGCTAGACCAATTTTTTCCGAAAAGAAAAGTAGAAATAAAAGAAGAAATTATGAGAGTGGAAAATCTAACTAAGAACAATGTTTTTAATGATATAAGCTTTAACATAAGAAAAGGCGAGATATTTGGAATAGGTGGACTAGTTGGAAGCAAGAGAAGTGAAATAGTAGAAGCTATATTTGGACTTAGAACATATGATTCTGGGAAAATATATTTAAACAATAAAGAAATAAAGTTTAAAACTCCATCAGATGCAATTAAAAATGGACTAGGACTAATAACAGAAGATAGAAAAGGTACTGGATTATTTTTACAAATGAGTGTCAAGGAAAACACAACTATGGCTGGGCTAAAAAAGGTATCTAAGTTTAAATCAGTTATAGACAGAAAAAAGGAAAAAGAGGTTTTGGAAAAATACATAGAAGCTTTAAAGATAAAAACACCTCATATGAATCAAGTCATACAGAGCTTAAGTGGTGGAAACCAACAAAAAGCTATAATAGCAAGATGGCTTTTGTTACAACCAGACATATTAATTATGGACGAGCCAACTAGAGGCATAGATGTAAATGCTAAGGCAGAGATATACAATCTAATGGGAGATTTAGTAGAGAGTGGAGTAAGTATCATAATGATATCTTCTGAAATACCAGAATTAATATCAATGAGTGACAGGATAATGGTTATGAGGGAAGGTCATATAAGTGGATTTTTAGAAGGTGAAGAAATGGTTGAAAATAATGTATTAAAATTGGCTTTCGGAGGTAAAATTAATGAGTTCAATAACTAAGCACAAAGAAGACAAATCCTCTCCATTATTAACAAAATTAACAAGTGCATTTAGAGACCAAGGGAGTGCAGCTGTAGGGCTTGTAATAATTTTTATAATAATGAGTGTAGCTTCATCTAATTTTTTAACTTTAGATAATTTAATTAACGTTGGAAGACAAATATCTATAAATGCAATTCTTGCAGTGGGTATGACATTTGTAATAATTACAGGAGGAATAGATTTAAGTGTAGGTGCAGTAATTGCTCTAGTAGGTACATTTTGGGCTACAACAGTAGTAAACTATAATGCACCTATATGGGTAGGTATGATACTTGCATTGGCAATTGGAACGATATTAGGAGTCATAAAAGGTGCAATTATTTCAACACAAAAACTACCACCATTCATTGTGACTTTAGCCATGTTGACAATAATAAGTGGGGCAAGCTTTGTATTTACAGGAGGAAGACCTATATCAGTAAATACAGACACATTTAAGATGTTAGGTAGAGGATATGTTGGACCAATACCAATACCAGTTATAATTATGATTATAGTTGTAATAGCAGGACATTTTCTATTAAAAAGAACTAATTTTGGACGTCATGTACATGCAGTAGGTGGAAATGAAGAGGCTGCTAGATTATGTGGAGTAAAAGTAAATAAAGTTATAGTAAAAGTATATGCACTAGCTGGGCTACTAACAGCACTAGCCGGGATAATACTATCATCACGTTTGGCATCAGGTTCACCAACTGTTGGAGATGGAGCAGAATTAGATGCTATAGCAGCAGTTGTGCTTGGTGGGACTAATATGATGGGTGGTTCTGGTTCTATAGTAGGTACATGTATAGGTGTTGGAATAATAGGAATATTAGGAAATGGACTAAACCTATTAAGTGTATCTTCATACAATCAAATGATTATAAAAGGATTGGTAATGTTATTTGCTATATGGATAAATAATATAAAATTAAAAAAATCAGCCAAATCTAAATAGTAGTTAAATTTTAGCTGATAATTTATAAAGATTACTAAAATTTTGTATATGCTAAATGAAAATATGTTAAGTAAAAGGTTTATTATGATTCAAATAGAGTACATTAGCCTTGAAATCTTAAATTGAAAATAAATCTTAGGAGGAAATATGAAAAAAATTCTCTTAGATACATTAAATAGTAGAAAACAAGAATACATAGATTATTTAAAAGAACTTGTAAGTATAAAGACTGAAGATATTGGTCATGGAATACTAGGTGGATTTGAAAAAGAGGGACAAGAATATATTGAAAAACTTGCAAATGACATAGGTTTTAGTGTAAATAGACAAGAAATGAGTGAAGAACTAATTAAAAAAGCAAAAGGTATATATAAAGAAGGAAATCTAGGTCACAATTATGAGGATAGATATAATTTAATTTGTAAGTATAGTGATGGTTTACTTGGTAAGACAATTGTATTTAATGGTCATGTAGACACTATGCCACCCGGTGATATAAGTAAGTGGAGATATAATCCATATTGTGGTACAGAAGATAATGGTAAGCTTTATGGTCTTGGAACTGCGGATATGAAATCTGGGCTTATAGCATCCATATTAGCTGTAAAGCTTATAAAAGATAGTGGTCTAAATGTACCTGGTAACGTAAAAGTAATGTCAGTAGTAGATGAAGAAGGTGGGGGAAATGGTACAATAAATGCAGTTATGAATGGCATTGATGGAGATTACTGTATAATTTGTGAACCATCAGAGCAGAATTTAATAGTTGCACATATGGGATTTGTATTCTTTGAAGTTGAAGTTAAAGGTGTGTCTCTTCACTGTGGTAGTAAGTGGGAGGGCGTAAATGCAATAGAGAAGGCTATGTTATTGCTTCAAGATATAAAAGAGTTAGAACATAACTGGCTTATGATATATAAGCATCCACTATTACCTTCACCTACAATAAATTTAGGTGTAATAAATGGTGGAACAGCAGGTTCTACTGTGCCAGATAAGTGTGTATTTAATTTATGTGTACACTTCTTGCCAAATATAATGAGTTATGAACAAGTTGTAAATGACGTAACCAATGTCATAATGACAAGAGCTAATGGAGATTTGTGGCTTAAAGATAATAAGCCAAATATAAGCATATATCAATCAGGGTTAGGTTTTGAGATGGACAAGGATTCTGATTTTGTAGTGAATGCACATAAAATATTGGAAGAAACTCTAGGGAAAAAATTAGAAATAAAAGGTTCGACAGCTGGGAATGATGCAAGATTGATGAAAAATTTAGCTGAAATACCAACAATTATATTAGGACCAGGTTCAATAGAACAATGTCATTCAATTGATGAATATGTTGAAATTAAGGAGTATCTAGATAGTATACTTATGTATGCAAGTCTAATATTAAACTTATAAAAGTAGGAGGAATATATAAATGAAAAAAGTATTAATAGTAGGGGAATCGTGGGTAAAAAATATAACTCATATAAAGGGATTTGATACATTTGTTACAACTCACTATGAAGAAGCTGTAAAGTGGATAAAAGAAGCAATAGAATCTGGAGGATATGAGACAGTTCATATGCCTGCACATGTAGCAGCAGATAGCTTCCCATATAAATTAGAGGAGTTAAATGAATATGATTGTATAATATTATCTGATATAGGTTCTAATACGTTTTTATTATCTAATAGTACTTTTATAGATTGTAATAGTAATCCAGATAGACTTGAACTAATCAAAGAGTACGTAAATAATGGTGGGGCATTAATCATGGTAGGTGGATACATGTCATTTACAGGTATAGATGCAAAAGCTAGATTTGGAGAAACTGCTATTAAAGATGTATTACCAATAACAATGATAGATAAAGATGATAGAGTTGAAAAACCAGCAGGTATAATTCCAGAAGTTGTTGACTCTGAACATCCAGTATTAAAAGATATACCAACAGAATGGCCAAAATTTTTAGGATATAACAAAACAGTTGCTAGAGATAATTGCCCTGTTTTAGCAACTATTGGAGGAGACCCATTTGTAGCTGTTGGTGAGTTTGGAAAAGGAAAATCTGCTATCTTTAGTTCTGATTGTGCACCTCATTGGGGTCCAAAAGAATTTACTGATTGGAAATACTATAATAAATTATGGGTCAATATGCTTGATTGGTTAACATGCTAAAAATTTTATAAAACTTGAAAACCTCTTACTTGATAAAATGAAACTTACAAGTCAAGAGGTTTTATTGTATAAAATGGCTGTACAGTAGAAAATATTTTTAAATCAGTTAAAATCAGTTATTTTGGTTAATAATTGATAAGTTATTAGAAATAGGGAGGTTTATACAATTAATATGAGTGATTTAAATAAAAAGTTCTTAATTGAATATATAGATGGGATACAGGAAGAGTTAAGAGATATATCAGATAAAATATGGAAAAATCCAGAACTTCAATATAAAGAATATTATGCTTCAAACTTACAAAAGGAATATTTAAAAAAACATGATTTTAGTATAGATGAATTAGAGGGTATGGATACAGCATTTGTGGCTAGTTATGGAGAAGGTAAACCAGTTATAGCAGTTTTAGGAGAATATGATGCTTTAGATGGTTTATCTCAAAAAGTATCCATTACCAAAGAACCAATTTCAGATGGCGGTGCAGGTCATGGATGTGGACATAACTTACTTGGTACAGGCTCAATGGGGGCTGTAATTGCAGTAAAGGAATTAATCAAACTAAAAAAGTTGAAAGGAACCATAAAATACTATGGGTGTCCAGCAGAGGAGGATTTATCAGGAAAGGTATTGATGATAAAAAAAGGTTTTTTTGATGGAATTGATTGTGCTTTTAGTTGGCATCCATTTGATTAAAAAATAGCTACGCACACTCGTGACT
>NZ_JAGWCX010000090.1:0-13545 GCF_020657775.1 Clostridioides sp. ZZV14-6345
AGTCACAAGTGTGCGTAGCTATTTTTTAATCAAATGTAAGAGAAGAACCTTTAAAACTAATTATATTGTTACATAGAGAATGTCCATTTTTAAGTGAGTCTAAGATGTCACCAGAAGTTAGATAATCTTTTATAAATTTATCAACTTGGTTAAATAGTAACCTTTTTGCTTGATTATTTATAAAAAGTGGTGAGTGATTTTTATCAATAGCAATTATACCACTATGGGTACATTCTAAAATTTCTTCTGTAATAGAGTTATTTATTCTCTTTTCAATTCCTATATTATATAGATGAATTGCTTCATTGATAGATGCATGAATAGAAGACTTTTCAACTTCAGTCTCTATACAAGGTCTATTATACTTAGAAGTGATTTCTTTTGTTGTTTTGCCACCTATAAAAATTTCAGTGCCATTATAAATTAATTTTTTTATTGTATGTTCAAACTCATAAAGAGAATTTAACTTAGGTATTTCTAAATCGAAATTTGATATTTCTTTGAATCGTTTAGCCGTTTTATACGATGATTCTAGACCTATAAATCCTATTTTTGAAGAATATTTAAGTGCTTTTTTATATGAATAAAATATGTCTTCGTATTTATATCCAACGTCTACTATAGGGATTGAAACATGTTTACGCAATAAATCAACATTTTGACCACGAGTAATTATTACTTTAGTGCCTAAGTTAATTAGATTATCTGCTAGTTCTATGGTTTCTTTACCTGTAGCAATGTATGATGGAATTTTTATATGTAGTTCTTCAAGTACTTCATATACTGTATCTGAAAATAGCTTAGAAGGAGCAATAACTACTATCTCGTTTTTCATATTGTAAAACCTCCTTTTATTAGTTCTTATATAGTGTGTTTTCTATTTTATTTGAAGTTTCTATATCATTTCATCAAGGGCATAGGAATTATAAAGAAACAAATTTCTAGCTCATTATAATGTATTCATTTTTGTTCTAGTTGAATTTAATTATTTGCTTTGAGTATTATAGTTAGCCTGAACCTCCCATGACTAAATTCATAAGTGTGCGTAGCTATTTTTTAATCAAAATTATTTTAAATTAAATCTACACAGTTAAAAAGAGTTTTATAATTGTAAATAAACTATTACAAAACTCTTTTTAGACTATAAATTATATTATATACAAGCCTCTTCCCAATTTACTACCCAGTTTTCTAACGACTTTATCTTTTCCTCTGTTAACTTCTCTTCATGAAATGACACTAATAAATTCCTTATAAAATTATTCTTCAAAAGACTCTGCACATTTTTTGATATAAATTCGAGATATGCCCTTTCTTTGACTGCAACTGTATAATAGATACATTTGCTTGTTTCTTGAACATATAAAAATCTTTTCTTTGATAATTTTGCTAAAGTTTTTAAAGCAACTTTTTCTGATAAGTTATGTTCTTCTTTCATATAATCAATAATCTCATATGAATTGGTTTTTATATCTAAATTCCAAATAAATTTCATAATAGCTAACTCTAATTTTGATAATTTTTTTAAATACATGGTTATCACTCCAATTCTTTATCTATATAGTTAAATATTACAATAATAATTTCACAAAATCAATTCTAATAATCATTATATACATTAAAATCTGTACTGGACTTCCCACTTTCTTCAAATCATTTATATCTAAAGATAAACCAGCTTTTATTAGTATAATAATAAAATTTAAAATATATGGTTCAACTGAAGTATTATAAGACATGTAAAATTCTTACTATTGAACCTGTTTGTGTTATTTTTTTCTGTTTTCCTGTTGGAATATGTATTCTTTCAATAATGCAGTCCATATTTACTGTAGAAGTATAATATTAAACCATTGCATTGCAAATCATGTTATTATACTATAGATTAAATCATTGTACTGCAAATCATGCTATTGTACTACAAATTAAACTATAAATGTTTACTATCTCTTAATAATTTGAATAATATGTTACATAAAGTATAGCACCTTTTTATTTATTATTTTCTTGTATTATCAATTTGAAATATGAAAGATTAAGACTAATAGAATTGATTTAGTTAATTGAAAAAAATAGGTACCTTTTATGAAAATTATAATGATAAGCATTTTTCTGATGTAATGGCAAATTATAAATAATAAAATTAAAAACCACTTTTAGTTTTATGAACTGTTCCCCTATTAGAAAACAATTAAGATACGTAAAAATAGTTATAAAAAACTGGTTGAACTATACCCACTATTTTATATAGTTAAAATAATGGGTATAGTTCAAACTAAAAATAACTAAGAAATTAACATTAAATACCATAAGTAAAAACATAATTGTATAAAAAACATATTTTTTTGCTACAAACAATTATTTCCATAACATTTTATATACTTCTCTAAAATCATCTAAACTTGATAAATATTCAATTAAAGGGACATAATTACCTAAACTACAAGAATTTAAGGAGTTTCTATACAAGTCCTCACTATCCCAAGATACAATTTTTATAGGAAGATTATTTTCTAACATTTGTTTTAGCATAACAAATCTACCTATGCGACCATTACCATCTTGAAATGGATGTATCAATTCAAATCTATAATGAAATTCAGCTATAACTTTAATAGATACTTCACTCTGACTATAGTACCATTCAATTAATTCATCAAGCTTTGGCTCAACTTCAAATGGTTGTGCTATGCTTACATCAGTTCCTAGTATCATATTTGGTATAGTTTTATATATACCAGACATCCCCCTGGAATGTAGGGTTGTATTGAACATTAAACTTGAATGTAGATTCCTTAAGAAATTATGTGTTATTTTCTCTTTCAGTGAGTCAATTATTGTATCAAATACATAACTAGAATTAACAGTTTCTTGTACATCATCTAAAGTATGTCTTCCTGTAACAACATTCTTATCGAGTAAAAGTGCTAATGCTTCAGTAGTAAAAGTACTGCCCTCTATCTTATTAGAATGATAAAGAAAATTGTGTTTTAACACATTATAAAGTGAATTTTTAAGTTCTTTTGTCTCAATCAATTTATCTAAAAAGGAATTGTTCATGTTATCACCTCAATTATTTTAATATTTTTAAATCATTATAATCTTATAATACTTATTCTAATAGTATGTAAAGTTCAGATTTAATTTAATACTTGTAGTATATATTTCATTGTATTTATTTTCAGTAAGTCTCAACTTTTCATCTAATTTATTAGTCAATAAGTTTAGTCAATTTTATAGTTCATATAATTATTATATATCACTTTGTACAACATTTCATTGTGATATTTTATATTAATCTAAAAACATATAAAACGTATTTTTATCTCTTCTTAGAGTTCATTTTATGACTATAAATCATTAAATTTATAAATAAGAAGAAAAAATATATAGCTATTATTAATATTATTAAAACTCTAATAATATTAATAATAGCTGATATAATAGCAAATCATTATTATCCCAAGAAGATACAATTAATAACTACCTTCCTATCAATAGTATCTAGTCAATTTCAGCAACTTTATGATTTAGTATATAATATATACCAATCACAGTTATACCAACTATAATAAAAACAGAAATCAAACTGTCTTGAGTTGTATTTGTACCAGCTAAAATAAATTGTCTTAAATTGATAAAAATAATTGAACTGACAAGGGTAACAGGTATTGATTTTCTTATCATTCCAACAACGAATGTCCATATACCTAATGAGCAAAATACAATAATACTTTTAATTGCTCCTGGTATCCAATAAGATAAAATTGAAATATGAAAATCTCCAATAACTAAATTAAAATACTTATCCAACACAACAACGAATGTAAAACAACAGATATATCCAACTATCATTGATGATATCATAAGAGTCGTAATCAAAAGTAACTTTGATAAAATAAGTTTTTTACGGTCAAGTGGATAAGAGAATAAAATCAAGATTGTTTTATTTGTATATTCATTTATTATATATGCCACATTCAACACAGCAAATAATATAATATAGTAAAAACAGAAAACTAAACTGATTGTCCTAAATGTAACATCATAATCATATATTGAAGTAGATTTATCATTCAATCCAGTAAAGACAAAAAACATACATAAGAAAATCCCCAGTATTGAAAATAAAAAATATCTTTTTAGCCCAACTTTTTTTAGCTCTAGTTTCATTAAATGTATCATAGTGTTTCTTTACCTCCTGTACCTGTAGTTTGGAAGAAGTAATCTTCTAAAGAACTTTGTTTACGTCCAATGCTATTTATACCAATTTGATTTTGAATAAATATTTTGGATATTTCTTTTACATCTTTTCGTAAATCATATATTTCAATACAACTTTCCGAAGTAATTTTAAAGTCTTTTATTCCAAATTCTTTTTCTAACAAGTATCCAGCAAGCTCCACATTATCTACATCTACTTCAACATAATCTGTTTGATATTTGTGTATATCTGACATAGAAATTTCTTTAATAAGTTTACCATCTTGAATAATTCCAATAGTGTCCGCAATTTGTTCTACCTCTGAAAGAATATGACTAGAAATAAATATAGTTATTCCATAATCTGTATTTAACTTACGGAATAATTCTCGCATTTCTCTTATCCCCTCTGGGTCGAGTGCATTTATAGGTTCATCAAGAATCAATAATTCTGGTTTAGTAAGAATTGCTCTAGCTATTGCAAGACGTTGTTTCATCCCTAAAGAATATTTTGAAACTTTCTTGTTTGATTGCTTTGACAATCCGACACATTCCAATACCTCTGATATATGTTCTTTGTTATAATAACCCATATATTCACAGTGTAAATCAAGATTCTGTTTAGCAGTCAAATTCTCATAGAAATAAGGATTTTCAATAATAGTACCAATCTTTTTTAATATTTCAAAATCAGTTTCTGCCACTTTCTTACCGAACATAACTATTTCTCCAGAATTTGGCTTAACAAGATTTAGCAACATTTTCATTACTGTACTTTTACCTGCCCCGTTTGGTCCAACAAATCCATAAATTTCTCCCTTTTTCACATGAATATTAACAGCATTAACAACAGCTTTATCTTTATATATTTTCTCTAATTGATGGGTCTCTATGATATAGTTCATCATACTCCCTCCTTTCTAAAAACAGTATACAAAATAAAATTATCTTTTCTCTCTTTTAAATCTAACTTTTTTCTAACTTTTCAATTTTACCGTAAAAACTGTTTTTACATTAGGTCTACTATTTACATAAATTGAACCTCCCATAGAGTTTGCAAGCCCTTGAGAAATAGCCAAACCTAAACCATTGCCTTTTTTTCTGTCAGCAGTATAAGCTCTTGTGAAAATATGCTCTTTTTCAGTTTCAGAAATACCTGAACCTTTATCCTCAATATCTATAAAAACATGTTTTTCCTTTTCATATAGTGAAATCCCTAAAAATCTACCATCTGAACCATATTTTATAGCATTATCAATTAAATTTTTGAGTATACGTTGTAATGCTTCTGTGTCAACATTTGCATATATAGGTCTATCTTCAATATTAACTTCAACATTAAAGTTTTCTTTATCTAGCAAATCATAAAACTCTAAAATAATCTCATGACATAATTGTGTTAGATTGGATTTTTGAAGATTTAATATCATATCTCCAGATTGGATTTTTGCCATATTAAACAGGTTATTTATTGAATTAACAAGCTCATTTGAATTTGTTTGCATTTTTTCCACAGTTGCTCTCATTGAAGAAGATAATTCTTCTTTTTGACTTTGAAGATATAGCATTTCAATATAACCCTTTAATACTGTGATGGGAGTTCGTAAATCGTGTGATATGTTTGTAAATATTTGCAATATCGCTTTTTCACTTCTATTATAATTAATTTGCCTGCTGTAAAACTTTTCAAGAAGTTTATTTATATCTACTGCTGTTTCTTTTACAATCGAAATATCAGATGGTACTAAAATATAATTAATTTCATCATCATTTGTTATGTCACGAAGTCTTGAATTGATATACTTATAATCACTTTCCATTTTCTTTGACTTATTTCGTTCTTTTAAGTAGAGAGTAAATAGTACAATCGAAATTACAACTAAAAATAACTCCATTATTCTTCCTCCATTTTGTAGCCAATTCCCCAAAGAGTTTTAATATAATTATTTTTTTCCATACCATCAGACAATTTATTTCTTAACCTGTTAATATGAGTATTTAGCACATTTTCATTTCCATAATAAGGTTCTTTCCAAATCGTGTTGTATAATTGTTCCTTTGAAAAAGCACGTCCTTGATTAGTCGCTAGTAATTTAACAATTTCAAATTCTGTATGTGTTAAGTTTAAGTCAATTCCATTCTTTGAAACTACATATTTTGATATGTTTATAATCAAATCTTTATACTGAATAACCATATCTTGAGAGTTTCTTGAACTGCTATACACTGTTGCACGTCTAATATTAGCTTTAATTCTTGCAAGCAATTCTACGATTGAAAAGGGCTTTGTAATATAATCATCTGCACCAAGATTAAGTCCTAGCATTTTATCTGTGTCGCTATCTTTCGCAGTAGTAATAATAACAGGAACAACACTCACACTTCGTATGTACTTTAAGACTTCAAAACCACTAGACTTTGGTAACATCAAATCCAGCAAAATAATATCAAATGAATAATTTTTAAATATTTCAATAGCTGTATTTCCGTCAATGGCTATTTTAACAGAATAATTCTCACTCATCAAAAAATCGTATACCATTTCTCGAATATTCTTATCATCTTCAACCAATAAGATTTCCATTATTGTTCAACTCCTTTTTGTCAATATACTTCAAATGATATATTTATTAAAAATGGTTGTCAATAAATAACTGCTTATGATATTATATCTGCACTCCAGCAATACTCTTTTAGGTTAAATTTCTTTTCAATAAGCTTTACTGGAAAAACGACTAAAACGTGGTATACTATCTTATCTTTATATAAAATATACATAATTTTCTTTTATTAACATCTAAAATTAATTATTTTACATTAAATAGATATAAAAATCAGTCAATCTCATAGATGTGAATGATTAAATTAGATACAAAAACACAATTAGCATTATAACTCTGAATCATTAAATTAAAAAAGAAATTCATTATCTATTATCTCAACTTTAATTGTCAAAATTCTAAGGAGTTTACACATCATAATTTGCATATTGTATAGTATCATTTATCTTATAAAATAACTTTTAACTTTTACTAAAAAATTATTTTATACATAAAAAAGAAACCACATTCTAGCTTTATACAGAACATAGTTTCTTAAAAATAATCAAATTTTGATTTTAAATAATTAAAAACAAACTTTTATTTGTTTTTAATCCTCCAATTTTATAGTAGATAATTTAGTTAATTAGTTCTTAAATGTTTATCTTCTTTAACAAATTTTCTTCTTACTAAGAAATATACAGCTATTACAACAAGTTCTACAGCTAAAAATATTCCATAAGTAGCTATAGAATCTATGCTTTCTATGCCATTTCTGAAGAAAATTAAAGCAATTCCTGCTGCTATAATACCTACAGCATTTTTCCCTATAGCATTTTGACCAAAACCATAAAAAGAAGGGAAATTTCCTTTTATTTCAATGAATGTCAAGATTAATCCAATAGCTATAAATAGTACTCCTACAACTTCCATAATCATACTAGGCATTTTGACCCCTCCTTATTAATAATTAACTACTACTATAAAAATATTTATTATTTTTATAATTATATTATATATGCGATTACATGTTTTTGGAAGTATATTTGGAAGTAATTTCATATTTATTTAACTTAATTTTTTTGTGATAAAATACTTCTAGTTTTCATATAGATATTATTATAAATTTTCTAGTTTATGGAGTTATTCATTCTATAATTCACAAATATGTATTTTTTAATCTATTAAACTATTCATTTTCTGGCTTATAAGCATGGACTTCTTATCTATAAATCATTTATTCTTTAATCTACGAGCTTAGTTTTTTACCTATAAGTCATTTATTCTCTAATCTATAAGCTTGGTTTTTTACCTATAATTAATTCATTCTCTAATACATAAACTTGAATTTTTTATCTATTAATTCATTCTCTAATACATAAATAATAAATGAAATTTAAATATTATTTTCTTCAACAAATTCAAACAACTCTTCTACAGTCGTATCAAATACCTTGGCAATATCCATTGCCAACTTTAAAGAAGGATTGTAGCGACCATTTTCTAAATGTACAATAGTTTCACGTCTTACTCCTACTAACTTTGCAAGTTCACCTTGTGTCATAAGGCTCTTTTCTCTATAGGATTTAATTTTTGTCTTTAATAATACTGACACCTAATTGTATATCCCCTTTCTGTCAAAATATATAAATAGAACTAACTTCAACAAGGACTGAATAAGCAAAATAACTAATAAAGACATTCCTATATTTAAATTTGACATATTTACGTCCAGATTTACAAGAAATATAGATACTATAGCTACAGAAAAAAACAATAATTTTATTGCAATATCATTAACCCTTGATAGTATACATTTAGATGATTCATCAATTAAGTCATCATGCTTTTTATCATAGACCCATTGAGCTCCCATGGCTAATACCAAAATAATTATAGGAATATATTCAATACTACTTCCTTTAAAAAAATACTTATTTACTAATGTAGCTCCAATACAATAAGAAATTCCCAATATTTCTGAAATAAGTGTTGATTTAATACCAGTTTGTTGTTTAGACATATAAAATCCTCCTTAAAAAGTTATATATTTATAACACCTCTTGTTATAAATATATAACTTTTTTAAATAAATTTCAACAAAAATATCATTTTGCAATAAATTCTTTTATTAATCTGACATTAGATAAAGGCACTTTAGATGTCACTCCTTGCAAGGTTAAATCTTCTATATTCACTTCATTTAATTTTGAACATAATTCTAAGTCAAATATCCTTTGCCAACTTACCATCTTTTCAATTTGTTCATCTTCATAAATCTCTACAGTAATATCCATTAAAGGTAAATGCCATAAATCAAAATCCGATAACAATACATTCTCTTTATTTATTTCTAGTTCAAGTAAAACACCTTTTGAACCTCTCTCTAAGTATCCACTACATCTTAAATCAGGTCTCTTCGGCCAAACCCATATCATACTATTATCAAATTTAGGTATTCTTTCTATCATTTGACTATACATCCATTTATATGGAATTTCAAAATCTTCTAATATAAGAGAATAATTATTTAATAGATACTTATTGTTTTTATTGTTGTTCCAAAATTCCAAAGTCTGTATAGTATAAAACTTCATATATAAGTCAACCCCTTTCTTTTTCTACAAAAAGGAGATAATTCAAATTTTTATTTTGAATCATCTCCTTTATTTATATATCTCTTCGTATCTACCATATTTAAATAACAAATTTTTATATTGATTGAAATTTAAAGGAAGTAACTTTGTGGCAAATCATTATAATAAGGATACAAACACCTTATTATTACCTAATTATATTAATTTATATAATACTGTATCAATTATAGTATTAGTTTTGATTATAGACTTTTTCAACCTCTGATTTATTCAAGTCATCTATAATATCACATATTTCACTCAAATTATATCCTTTATTTTTTAACTTTATAATGATATTAAATTTCTCTTCTCTTTTCCCTTTTTCAATGCCTTTTTCAATACCTTCTTTAAAAACTTCTTCTTTAAAATTTCTACTTTTATTCATAATATATGCACCTCTCTTTAAATTTAATAAATATGCTTCATTACTGCCTAATTCTTTTAATCTATCAAGTGCTTTTTTAATAACAGAATCTTTTTTAGATAGTATTCTAATATCTATATGAGAAGGGTTGTCAATAAGCTTACCCCATATTAGAACTCTGTTTGCTATATAACTGGATTTATGAATTTTGGGAAGTTCTATAAAATATAATGCAGTTTTACTAGAAAAAATATCTGGATGTCCATCCATTGTTAATCTCATACAATTTACATAATCTTCTATGTGATTATATTTTACATGATTTAGTATATGTATTCCAATTGTTTTTCCAATTTCTTTATATTCTTTACCTTCTTCTAATTTTCTACCATGTACACGACTAAGATAATATTCAGCTCTTTCCAAATAATCATCTTCAAGAGCTCTTTGCATTTCAATATTTATATGATTACTTTCTTCATCTTCAGCTAAAATATCAAGTCTAGGTTTTTTCTCTCATATCAACACCTCTTTTTTATTATGTCCATTTCTTCATACCAAAGTCTGCACTTCTAAATAAAAATTTGTATTATTGAAATAAGAGTGTGATAAACTCATATATCATTACTAAAATTAAAACTTTAAAGAGAAATACTTAGATTACAATAGATTTTTGAATATCTTTATTTTTAAAACTATTGTTGATAAATGAGTAAATATAGGGAACTGTTTTAAAGTAGAGATAAATCCTTTTTCATTGTTTAAGTGATGAAAATATATTTTATTTAATACAAAAAAGAGTGCCTCATAAACTAAAAAGTTCATTTTGAGACACCCCTTACATTTGCTTTCTTAAACTTCACAATATTACATACTTATTTATTATCTTAATCTACATATATTTAATCCAATAATAAAGTACATATACCCAACTCATTAAGCCATGAAAAATAGCCCATGGGATAGATTTCCATGCAGTATAAGAAATAATCATTGCTAAACAAGAACCAAAAGAAATCCCCTTTTTAACAGTTGATTTTATAGTATTATTATTTGAATCCATAGTTATTCCTCCAAAATTCAAAATAAACAAGTTATTATATATCTTATTTGAATTTAACACAATATAACAGTTTCTAAATAAGTTATATTCTTATTATACATAATTTATAAATTATAATTCCAATAATTATATGAATAAATTAATTATATCTGCCTAAAAATATTGTCCTCTCTAAAAGCTATATGATAAATACAACATATCAACACATTGCAATTCACCCTCAAAGATTGGTTCTGGGTAATTATCTACAAAAAAGTTTTTAATTTTATGTGAATAAACAAACCCAAACTTCTCATAAAAGGGAACTCCACTTTCAGCTGTACCAACAACTATTGATGAATATTTTTTACTATAAACATCTAAAAGATGATAAATCATTTTTGACGCATAACCCCTATTTTGAAAATGCTCATATGTAGCAATATTTTTTAACTCACATATTTCTTTGGAAATTTCATTTACAACTGCTATACAAGTAAGTTCTTCATTATCATACAAAGCGTACATAGTACCTTTATCAAGGTATTTATCAATCATTTCTTCACATGGGTCAGCTAACATTAAAAGGTCAATTTGACCTTTTTTATTTGTTTTTATAGTTTTTATTTCTATCATAAGTTCACCCCCTCACTTTACTCAAACCTTAATTTAACAAACCTCTTACAATACACATTTAATTCATTTTGATTTTTTTTACTTTTTTAAAACTATAGTGACAATTACCTAGAATATTAATATTAGCAATTACCTAGAATATCAGCATTAGCAATTATCTATAATATCAATACTAGCAATCACCTAGAATATCCTATCCAAAGTCTATCTTAAAAAAATTTTATTTGAGTATATGATTCCGACCTCTTGTACGCTTTTATAATATCTTTCATATCCGTCAAAATACCATAACGTGCACATTCTTCTCTTAATAACTTCTCACAAGAATCTTTATTTTGTATAGTACACACATAGTTCAAACCATATGTTTTTTGATACTGAAGTACCAATTTTGGATGTATATCTCTTAAATGCTTATAAAAAAACTCTCTCTGACCACTACGCATTGTTACGCCATACATACAATAAATAAATTTTGCATTAGCCTTATGTGCTTTTTCTACAATTGCTCGTATTTCATCTTTATTATCAGTCAAAAATGGTAACATGGGAGTTAATAATATACCACAGAAAATTCCAGAATCATTAAGTTCTTTTACTGCCTCAAATCGTACAGAACTTGGATTTACATAAGGTTCTATCTTCTTTGACAATTCGTCATTTGCAGTGGTTATAGTTAACTTTACAATAGCAGAATTATTTTTTTTAATTTTCTGCAAAATTGGTATATCCCTAACCACCAAACTACTTTTGGTATCAATAGACACACCAAAATGATTTTCCGAAATCAAATCCAGTGCCTGCTTTGTAATACAAAGTTTCTTTTCAAAAGGATTATATGTATCAGACATAGCTCCAATACCTACTACTCCTTTTTTTCTTTTTGAACGCAATTCTTTACTTAAAATTTCTATCACATTTTCCTTATATCTAACTTTGTCAAAATCCTCTATGTTGTATATCGTACTACGGCTATCACAATATATACATCCATGAGGACAACCACGATATAGATTCATATTATAGTCAATTCCAAACCATCCTGTATTATCAAATTTCACTTTTTGTAAAATTTGTTTTGCTGGTATACTCTCAATCATTCTCTTATACCTAATTCCTTTATATAGTTTTTAAGTTTTAAGCTACTACACCCTAACTACTTTTGATAAGGTTTAAATATGGAGATTCCTATTTGATAGTACTTTTACACTAATCATTCACAGGTTCTAATGGCTGTTCTATCTCCACTAGTCTTAATCCTTCTTTTAAGCTATTTATACTAAGCATTTATATATATCTCTTGCTGTGCACTCTGGACAAACCCACTTTTTAAGTATTAAGTAGTTTTTTTACATATTTATTTCTATAACTACATATACTACATAATTTACCTGATGGATATGCAGTTTTTACATACTATAATTGTTTAATAAATATCTCCATAATTTGATTTAATTCGTTAGGTTTATCGACATTTACATTATGTGAAGCATCTTTTATAATATGTAATGGATACCCAGTCTTATTGTGCCACTGCTCATTATATTTTCTCACTTTACCCGTCTTGTCTTTTTCTCCAACCACTAAACAAACTGGACAATGTATATTTAAATCTTGAATTTCTGGTATGAAACCAGCAAATCCTAAATACATAAGATGACATAGTTCTTTCTTTTCATAGCCCTCTAACATTTTCAGCATACTCCCTCTACCTTCAGACGTAGCTCCACACATCTTGGACATTATATTTCGCAACAGTTTATCTGGGAATAACCTTAACATCCATTTGGTCTGCTTTAACCAGAAAATATCTGATTTACTATAATAGTCAGTTCCATATGGACAAGTTCCAATCATCATTAGTCCTTCTACCATATTTGGATATTTTACAATAAAAGACTGTGCCACAAATCCCCCTGCTGACTGTCCAATAAGTACAACCTTTTTCATATTTTGTTTATCTAAAATTACTTTCAATTCTTCTACCAAGTTGGAATAGGAAAAATCTAAGTAAGGTCTTGATTTTCCATGAGCAGGAGCGTCCCATACTAATACATTATGATTTTTTGAAAAGTACTGTATCTGGAACTGAACCTCCCATGACTAAAGTCACAGGGTTCC
>NZ_JAGWCX010000091.1:0-12526 GCF_020657775.1 Clostridioides sp. ZZV14-6345
TGTTTTTCCTTCTACATTGAAATTAGTTAGATAACCTTTCTTACTATTTTCTATTGTATATTCGCCTGTGTTAGTAGTACATTTTATATTTTCAACTTCTTTTAAATTTTCTATATCGCTTTGCTTATCTACTAATTCATTCACTGAATTTACAAGACTTGTTTTATCTGTCGTATTAAGCAGAATTGTATTTCCTATTTTAGTATTTAACTCTGTTTTAGCAGTTTCTATATTTGTATTAACTTTTCCAATTTCACTATTAGTGTCACTAGGTACATTTTTTAATTTTTTTACTACATCTTCATTTAACAATTAATCACCTTCTTTTTTATTTAGAGAGCTACAAAGATAGCTCTCTATTTTAATCACAAAAAAAAGAACTATTAAAGTTCTATGATAATGAAATCTCTAGTGCTTCACACATTTTTCTTACCTCTTCTCTATATTTCATAGGTACTTGGTTAATTGTTTTTAAACCTCTCTCTATTAATCCTACATAAATTGCTGCCATACTACTTCCTCCTTCATTTAATTTTATATTTTTTAATGACATAGTAGATGTCTGTTGACTACTTAATACCATTTCGCATATTTCAGCAGTTGCTAACATTAAATCTGTTATGTCATTATCTTGCGTTTTTTGACTTGTATTTAAATTATTTAAATCCTTTTTTTGTTTGAGCTTTTCAATTTTTTCTTCATTTATATTTAACATTTAATCACCTCTTTAAAGTGCTTCAACATCTAAATTAAATAACATAGATGGTTTTTTAATAGTTGTATTAGTATTTCCTTTTTCTACTATTACTTTAGGTTGTGCAGATTGTATATTCATATCTTTTAATTCATATATCTCCTTATATCCATTCTCAGTTTTTCTTGTCTCTATTTTAACCATATCTTTAAATGTATCTGACTCATTTATTTTTAATTGTACTTTTAATTTATTTATTAAATAATAAATTGGATTATTAGAATTTAAATTCTCTAACAAGCCTTTATCTAAGGTAAGTACTACATCTTGTGCGTTATCAACTATACTAGATACGTTGTAAGTATTCCCATTGATTAATACAGTTGAATCTTTTACTATAGTAGCTCCAGTCTCTTTTTTATAAATATAAACACTTATATATAAGTTATTTCCAATGTCAGAATGTGCTTTAAATACAATCTTATTTTCTCCAAGAATCAAATTCTCTGGATTAATTTCAAAAGTAATTGTTCCTGTAGATAAATCTTCTATTATATTTGTACTGACATTATTTATAAACATCTCTATTTTTGTCAATTCATTATTTGGATTTTGCAAATCTATTTCAATAGATGAATATGACTTATTCTTTATTTCCAAACAAGTTTTCTCTGAATCTACTTTTGATATTATATATAATGTCTCATCTTTTATTAAAGCATCCACTATATCATTAACGTCTCTTGGAATATATATTTGTGAAAAAGTATATAGCATAGAACCAATCTCTACATCTTCAATTTTATATGCTTCCTTGTTTACTCCTGTGATATGCAAAGTCTTATCATTTTTTATAGCAAATATATGTTTATCATCATAAGATTTTATATCTTTTACATTTTCTAATACTTTAGTAAATAATTTTATAATTGTATTTTTTGTACTCTCATTTAGTCCTAAGATTCCATTTATATTATATCCTTGTACATATAATTGACCCTCTGTTGTTATAGCTAATACATAATTACTATAAACATATATTTTTTTTACATTAGAAATAGTTAGTATTTCTTGCAGTTCACTAACTTCGTCATTATGCCCTATTCCAAGTTGATATTCTGAGTTTTTACCAACAGAAAATAATGTACCATCATCTTTTAAGAAGTACGTAAAATTATCACCACAAGCAACATCTATTATATTTGTTAAGTTAATTTTTATAAATTCAGAAGTTGTTGTTAACTCAGATTTATTTATAGCAAGTTCTCCAAATTGATTTGAACCACAACCATAAACATCTCCATTTTCTAACATCAAAATTGAATGAGTTGAGGATAAAGACATCTTTTTTATATTTCCAAAAGGCAATGAAGTTGAGTAATTTCCAGCATTTGTGCCAAATGGTATTCTATAATTAAGACTATCATCATTATGTAAAAATGTCTTTTTATTTACTAATAGTCCATAATTATTTCTTACAATAGACATTTCATTAGAAAAACTTAAATCGCTAGGAGTATAACTTGAAGTATTTAGAATTCCACTTTCCTCATGTCCATTAAATAAACCTATTTGACCATTTACAGCATTTCCTTTTCCTTCTAACGTATTATTAGTGTATTGAACTATAAAACCATTATGTTGAGTATATACCTGTTTTACATTGAGGCAATTTCTAACAGGTGTTTTTTGTACAACATCAGAATAATTGCCAATTTGTCCCAATTGTCTACTACCAAATACATATAAGTCATTATTATTATCTATATAATAAGCATTTTTACCATTTGCATATATGTGCTTTATATTACTTGTTAATTTTTTTAATACTACAGTACCAGATTCATCAAAACCTATACCATCATCAGCATTTCCTCCAGAATATAAATCTCCATTTTCAAGTAAAACAAAAATAGTGTTTACTCCTAGAGCGACCTCTTTTACATTACTATTAAAGCCTACATCCTTATATCCTTCAATATATCCTGATGAATTATTATATGAAGTATTAACACCTAAACCTCCTAATGAGTTATATCCTGTGACAAATATTCTATTTTTCATTGTAATTACAGTTTTGCCTTCTTCCAACATTAAATTTGATATAGTTGATGGATCTGTTAATCCTTCAATATTTATTTTAGTTAAACTAGTCAAAGTTGAATTTGCATTTAAACCTAAGTAATCTCTATTTCCACAACCCATTAAAGAAGTTATATTATCATTCTCCAATAATATAATAAAAACATATTTTCCACATAATATATCCTTTATTGTTCCAGAAATATTTACCTTAGTGAAGCTATTCCTATTAATAGTATTTCCTAAGCCTAATTGACCATAGCCATTTGAACCAGTTGAAAATAATTTATTATCATAGGTTAGAATGTAAGAAGATTTGTAACATGTTATTACTTTTTTTACATTATCAATAGGAACTTTAGTAAAAGTACTCCTATTAATATTATCCCCTAAGCCTAATTGCCCCGAGTCATTTGCACCAATTGAATAGACTTGATTATTATTTGTAAGAATAAATAAACAATCATTTGATGGAATAAATTCTTTTATATTATCTATAGGAAGTTTTATAAATTCAGACTTAGCTTTAATTGTACTTAACTTGTTACCATTATTAGAACCACATACATACCCTTCACCATTGTTTAATAAGATATATAAAGCTTGTCTATCACTTTTAATTTCTTTTATATTTGATATAATATATTTTTTAGAAAATTGTTTTGATATATTTACAAAACCATCATGTCTGACATTATAAGGTTTTTTTATTCCAAAACAACCATAAGAATTAGCTCCAGAGCAATATATGTTCCCAAAATAATCTTTAATTACTATCCTTGATTCATTAGCATATATTACTTGTGAATTATACGCCCAAAAAGCATTTGATAATACATGTTTTTGAATATTAGAATAATAACTACTATCTCCTCTTTGTCCACTTGAATTTCTACCTATTATTTCAAATTTAGATGCTAATCTTGTTTTCTCTTTTGTATATATAAAGTTACCTTCTCCAAGATAATGATTGTAATAAGGAGCAGAAGATGATATTAATAATCTTAAACTTAAATTTTTATCTTGGGATGGAGCTCCAAAAGTCGAAGGTCTCCCTGTGAATTTTATTTCCTTATATCCTCCATTACTGGCATCCATTAGTAAACATAAGTTATAGTCAGAAACCAGAACCTTTGATAATTTAGGTTCATCTATTATAAATGCTACTTTATTTATATTTTCGTTTTTATTTATTACAAACTCTCCAAATCTTGAATAATCATTATCCGTTATAGAACTTTTTATATATGTGCTGTAATAATTATGTCTCCCAGAAACAAAATAATAATTACTTGTATTTTTAATTAAACATCCATCTTTAAAAGGGATAATTTCAGCAATATTAGCTACTGATGTTGGTGTTGTGCTTCCTTTATTTGTTATATATTGCATCCTTGAAAAAGTGGTTTGGCTGACAATACTATTAATACTTAATTCACCTAGATTATTACATCCTACTGAATAAGATACTCTATTATTATCTATATAATATGAAGAATTTGCATATACAGCAATTTGAGTTGCATAAGATACAGAATCAATTTTAGTAAAAGTATTTCTATTGATAGTATCTCCCAAACCTAACTGTCCATAAAAATTGTATCCTGTTGAATATAGTTCATTATTAGTTGTCATCAATAATACATGTTCATCACCTAAAGAAATTTTATTAACAGGAGGAACATTTACTTTAGTAAAAACATTTCTATTAACATTATCTCCTAAACCTAACTGCCCACGATTGTTATATCCTGTCGAATACAATGTATTATCACTTAACAATATAAATGTGAAGTATGAACCTTTATTTAAATATATTTCTCTTATAGTAACTCCTTCTTTTAAATCTAATGGAACTCTAGTAAATTCATAACTATGATGATTATGACCTAAACCTAAATGGCCATGAGGGTTGTATCCTGTTGCGTATATTTCATTACCATTCACAACAATAAATGTAGAGATGGCATTTGCTCTCACTAAAGAGATGTTCACAAAATTATTTTCAAGCCCTATATCTAAAACTCTTTCATCATTTTTATTTATTAATAATCTATTATCAATAGACTCAATATGATTACATTCTTCAATATCAAAGTCCTCAAATTTTTCAAATCCAAATATACATTTATCATATCTTTTTAAGTAAGAAAAACTATAAACGTTATATCCTGTCATATACAATTCATTGTTGCTAGTTAATATAAAACTTACAATATAAGCACATTTAATTTTACTTATATTTTTTATACTAATAGAAGATTTTCTAGGAGCATATGTTGGTGTGTCACAACCTATTTTATCCCCTAATGCACCTTCTAGGTTGCTTCCAGTTACATATATATCATTGTTATTAGTTATATAAAATTTATGATATTTACCACTTTCTATATTTTTTACATTAGATATAGATAGTTTTGTTAAGACTGTTACTATAGCTCTTCCACCAACACCAACTTGCCCATTTGAATTATCTCCACAACCATAAACATCTCCATTTTCTAAAAGAAAATTTACAGCACCTTGAGCAGTAGAAATTTTTATCACATTATCTAGATTTACTTTAGTAAAAACATTTCTGCCAACAGTATCATTTAGACCTAACTGCCCATAGGGATTTGCACCTGTTGAATAAATTTCATTATTTAAAGTTAATATATATGAACAACCGACTCCTGCAAATACTTCTTTAACACTCAAATTATCAATTTTAGTAAATGTATTTACAGTAGATGTATTTCCTAGACCTATCCTTCCAGATTGATTATTACCACATACATAGATTTCATTATCATTTGTAACTAACATGGAATATTCATTTCCACAAGCAATTTGTTTTACGTTATCTATATTTACTTTAGTAAAAGTATTTCTATTAATATTATCTCCTAAACCTAACTCACCACTTGTATTTTTGCCAGTCGAATACACAACTCCATCATTTGTAAGTAAAAGTGAGTGAGACATAGAAGATGATACATATTTTACATTATCAATATTAATTTTTGAAAAATATCTTATAAGAGAAGTGGTATTCCCCAATCCTAAACCACCAAAACTGTTTACTCCTGCTGCATACAACTTTAAATCATCTTTAATTATAAACACAGAAGCAGAATTCATATCTGTAAATATATCTTTAACATTAAAAGTATCAAAATTTTTATTAAACTCTTCTATTTTAAATTCTTTATTTCCAAATAAAGAACCTCTTTGTAATAATTTATTCTTTTTCATACAATTCCCCCTATCTCACTTCATAGGAATACTTATTTATTTTTATTTCAGTAGAACCCTTTTGATAAGATTCTTCTGTTTTAGTTTCACTATAGTTGTTTCCTAAGTCATGAATATATCTTATTTTGTTACATAAAAAAGGAACTGTTACATTTTTAAATAATACAGTTCCACTATTTGAAAGTAATTCCAATTGTTGTTTAAATTTATTAAGTTTCAATCCATCTAAATTACTTATGTTTTTAGAATCATATAAGGTATCATACCAATACCCAGCTTCATCTGCTGTAGCTTCCTTATCTAATTCTAATTCAAATAGAATTTTAAGTATTTCCTCAGACATTTTATTATAATTTTCTTTTAATATTTTTAATTGCTCGTTTGTATTTCCACCAGATTCAAGAACTTTAACACTGGCATCTAACTCATTTACTGCCTCTGATATATTTTTAGATACTGTACTTAATTCACTTGAACCAATTTTAGTCTGTATTGAATTTATCCTATCTAAGTTAATAGCTATATTAGTCTTTGCTTCATCAAATTTTGCATCAATTTTAACACTAGAGTAAGTACTATCTAGTGTTGTTATATTATCATTTATTGTAGCTTGTATAACTTCTTTGTTTGTATTTCCATTTACAACCGTTACTTTTACATCTATGTTACTTTCATTGAATATCTCTATTGTATTAGAATCTACTATAGTATAAGAATTAGTCATACTTTTCTTAGTTGCTTCATCTAATATTGCTACAAATATATTTTCTGTAACTAAATTGTGATTAACTATAAGTTTAAAATATTCTCCATTAGTAACCCAATCCGATTCAACATAAGATTTACTAAAAGCTACATTAGTTGCAGCAGAAGTCATTTCTGATATTTTCTCGTTAACTTTCTCAAAGTCATATGTTAATCTATCCTTTAAAGTATCCTTTACATTTCCATCAATAGTTTCCCTAGATTGCATTAACTCGCCTCTAGCATCAAGGCTTTCTAATTCTTCAAACCTATTTTCAAATTCAGTTATTTTATTACTAACAGTTGTTGTCATATCAGTTTTAGCAGTATTTACTTCAACTATTTTGTCATCTACTTCTTTTATCTTTGTATCTAATTTTGTAGTACTTTCATCAATACAATCTTCTACATTAGATATAGCTTGATTTACTTCATCAAGTTTGTAATCAATTTGTTCTTGGTTGTCTGTAAGTTTATCTTCAAATATCTTATCATATAAATCAAAAGTGTCATTAGCTCTAGTATCTAAGTCCTGAAACTTCTTATCTGTTTGAGCTTGGACATCAAGCATTTTGTCATCAACAATATTGTCTATTTCTTCAGATTTAGCATCTATCATTTCATCGAGTTGTAATTGACAGTCAGTAAGTTTGTCATCTACTTGAATTTGCATATTTTGAATGGATTCTTCACGATTGGCTTCTTGATTTTGACGTGTTAACTCATTAAACTCTCTTTCTTCTTCTTGTATGTTTCTTATATCTTCATTGTAAATTCTAATTTGTTCTGCTTTATCTCTTACTTCTTCATTTCCTAAGATAGTTATTTCAAGCTGTTCAACTCTTTTAGTCAACTCTTTATTATTTTTTATAATTTCTTCTGCTTGTGATATTAAGACTAATAAAACTCCATACTCATCTGTACTAGTCAAATCATCATCATTAATCATACCTTCTTCAACACGATAATAAAGATTAGTAGTATTAATAAGAGTATTTCCTTTTACTAGAGAGAGTTGAAATGTATTTATACCAACACTTGCAAGTGCTTGTCGGCTAAGTTCTATCTCTACAACACCATTTGTAGCATCTACAACTTCACATTCACCATTAACTTTTTGTCCATCTGATTTTGTAATGCTAACTAAAACTCTATCATATTCAGATAAATCTATTATTTCATCTTTATTTTTCAATATTGCTTCAATATAAGCTGTTTTAACATCATTTTCATTATAAATAAAATAATCTAGTAATCTTTTGTTTATTCTATAATTACTAAAGTCGACCTCTATGGTATGATTCTTTATTTCATAATTTTTCAAAGTATCACATCCTATTGTTCTTTATTTTGTTTAGTTTCTACTTTTTCTTTTTTTAATTCATTTATCTCTTCTTGTAATTGTCCATTTAGTGCTTTATAAAGTATTAATTCATTTTGTAGTCCCCTTATTTCTTCTAAAGCTATTGTATATGCTCTTTGCATGTTTACTTCCATAATTATTATCCTCCTTATATATCCAAAGACTCTTTAAATTTTTCTATGTTTTCTTTTAAATAATTGTATCCGGACTCAAGTGGGTTTTTACCTGTTGCATCTAGTGTATTAATTCCAAAATAATTATCAAAATTATCTTCTAAAACAGATATATTCTCATACTCAATAGCATCTAACCCTTCTCTTCTTGCATCCTCTGAAATATAACCAGCTACTTTAATCTGAGCCATTTTATTACTATAAGAGATATTTACTGTTGATATTCTCCAGTAATAAACCTCTTGACCTGTTGCCAATAGCTTATTCTTTCCAATCGCCATGTTGTTCTTCACCACCCATTATTTTGTAATATGTATGTTCGTATCCTATTCTTTTCCCTATCATTCTAAAATCACATTTGCCTGTGTATCCTTGAACTTTAAAATAATCCTCGCCTTTTTCAACAACCCTACAATTAGAATTAGAACTAAATACTGCAAAATTTAATATACTTTTAGCAAAGATATTATTTAACTTTATTATTGTGCCAGTCTCTTCTACTTCTATATCAAATAAAACGTCTTCAATTAGAAATTTAGGACTGTCAATTGGAGACATGCCAAATGTCGTACCATTTAGTTCTATACTTCCAGCAGATTTAGAACCATTTCTAGCAAATTGTTGTCTCTCTTCTCCATTTATCATAAATGAAATAGCTCCTCTTTTCCAGATTACTATCCCATTATCATCATCCCAATCTTCAGAGGTGTAAAGGCGAAAATTTCCTCCTGTCAAATCCATTCTTGTATATCCATCATCTCCAACATCTATTTTATTTGCTCCAAATTTAGCATTATTTGAACCAAATATATAATTCTCATATGCATTTACATATATAGCAGCCTTGCCACTTTCAACGAAAAAATAATTACTACTATTATATTTAAAACGAAATGCAGAACGTCTTCCATATCCATCACTTGGTCTTGCATCTATAGCAAATGAGTTTTTACTGTCACTAAAGAAACTTATAATTGCATTATCATCATCTACAGATGTTATTGCATTACATGCCAGACTTCCTCTATTAACTATCAAACCACTTCTGTTTATTACAACATAATCAGATATATCATTAAACCCAAACTGGATTTTGTCTGATTGAATTCCAACAATTGAGCCAGAACCATTTCTTGTAACCATCATAGAAATATCATCTTTGGTTAATTTAATTTCAGCAGCATTTGTCTTAGTTGCCCCATCCACTTTTGCTACTTCTAATTTTATTTCTTTAGCCGTAGCATTTATCTGTGAAAATTCCTCTGATATACTTCCACCCATACCTGTTATATAAATTCTATCCACTGTATTTTTAAGTTCATTTATCTTTAAGTTATATTGAGCATTTGCATTTATAGCTAAAATTCTATCTGAAGGTGTAATTATACTATCTGAAATAACTGAATTGATTATAGAATTTAGATTGGTACTTGCTGAATCCAATGCTGATTTTGAAGTGTTTATTGCTACCAAGTCTACACCAGTAGTTCTATCAATAAGTTTTTGTAACTCTGTATATAAACTTACTTTGTCTGTATCCAGTAAATTAAGTTCAATATCTATCTTTTCTTTTTCTTCATCTGTAATCTCATTATCGTTAAAATAATTAGACATATTAGAACTAAATATTCCTAAGTCTGTATTTAACTTAATTATAGCTTTATTTATGTTTTCTCTTAATGTTATATTTTCTTGTGAGCCACCAAAATTTTTAGTTACTTCCTTTACTAATATATTTACATTTTCAGCTCTTTGGTCTATAAGAGACATATTTTCTTTTATATGAGATGCATCTTCCTGTACTTCTAAAACTGTTTGATGTATTCCATCTATGTCTTTTTCAATAACTACAAACTTTTCATTATGTTTTTCATCAGTCTCATATAATGCCCAAATCTGTTCTTCAGTATTTTTTCTTGAGTTCCCATCAAATGAAATATCAAAAATAGAGGAATTTATAGGAACTTCTGTGTGTTTTCCATTATCATTTACAACTACAAGAAACTGTGTGTTTCCTTCTGGCAATCTTACGTTAGAAACTTTTAATGTTCCTGGATTGTCAGCATCCCAGTATATATATTTTTTATTTGTCTCTGTATCTACTACTTGATAAAGTGTGTTATTATAGGTAACAATTACTCCAGTAATTCTTATCCAGCTATCTGCTGGTGAATTATCCAATATCAATTTACATCAACTCCTTTTGTATATTTTTCCTAGGAATATATTTATCTGGTAGATTAATTCTTTTCTTTTGTTGCTGAATAAATAAATGTCTTTTAGAGTTCAATGTTCTTGTTGCATGTTCAGCTTTAGTTAAATAATCAGCTATTGTCCTTTTGTCATCTTCTTTTATTTTTTTATTACTTAAAGTTAATTCTAAAGTATCTAATTTTCCATTTTTTAAATTTTGAGTAAAAGATGTAAAATAGACTAATTCTTCTTCCCTAGATTCTTTGCTATGTAACACTATAATATCTCCCAGACTTAAATCACCCTTCCAATGTTGTCTAAAATTAATATCTATTATTCTATCTAAGAAGTTTATAACATCCAGAGTCCACTCTTTAGTAGGAATACATTTTAAACTTAATTGTCTCTTACCTTCTGCTATTAAATCTTCAACTTTTAAAAAGGCATCATTTGTATAAGTGTCATAGTAAAGGAACTCATTTAACTCATCTAATAGAGCTTCATTAAATATTAAATATCCATCCTCATCAGTTGAAGTCTCCCTCTTACAAAGAATATTTATATCTTTTATACTTTCATTTAACTTAGCTATTTCTTCTTCTAAATGTTTTATTTGAACATCTAATATAACCTTTTTATCTTCTAGTTCACTTATCTCTACTGCTATTCTAGCTGAATTTACTTCATCTTTATGTTGTGGATTATCATATGTCTTTTTCATGTCTTTTTTCTTACTTATCAACTCTACTACATGTAACCATTCATTGCTTTTACTATCACGTTCTCTTTGTTTCTTAAGCTTTGTATCTATTAATTCTCTCCAAATTGGCTCTCTTATTTCATTCATTTCTTGATATTTCTTTATAGCTCTACTAAGTTCTTCACTCATTTCTTCATTATCTAAGAAATAAGAATAATTCTCAATGTAATCATATCCTGTAACTGTAGCTCCTATTATATCCATATCTTCACTGCCTTCAAGTTTCAATCTAGTTACTATCTCATCACTATTTGTAGTTCTTTCAAGTGATTTTATGTAGTTATCATGAGATAAATATAACTGAATGTTATCTCCAAAACTATCTATATGATATAAGTTAACTAAATTATTATAAGTGTCAAAATCAGCTATACACTCAAATTGTTCTTTTAGTTCATTATTGAAATAATCTAACCAATTAGAGTTAATACTTTCTTGCCATCTTACCTTTTCTCTTTTATTACCTTCACTATCAGTTTCATAAGCAATTGAATCATCTACATGACCAAGTTTCCAGCCTGTCTCTTGTTTTAAATAATCATTAAGAGATATAATAGATGCTTCTTCATCTTTAGTAAACATTTGTAATCCATAATCTTCGATATTCACATCAATTTTTCCTAGCTTGACTTCTTTAGATTTAGCTGTTACTACTTTTAACTTATCGTCTGTTGTTACAACATTCTTAATTACAAAGTACTCTTTATCATTAAGACAAATAAGACGTTCTTCTTTAATTTCATCAAATAGAGGATTTATTACTTTAGAGAATTGGAAACGTTCTGTAATATATTTTGGAATGGTAAGTTGTATTTCATCTACTCCACCAAGCTCACGCTTTATAGAATTTAAAAAGTTGATTGGAATTTGACCTAAAAATGACTTGTTCATCTTGTGAATGGTTAATGTGTAATCAGATTTTATCTGTTTAAGATTCACATTAAAATGCATATTTTATCACCTTCTTTGTATTAGAAAAGCCCATGAATTAAGATGAGCTAAAATATTTTATTAATTGTAAAATTATGGTATAATCTAGTATAGTAAGGAATTTTAAATCGAAAGTGCTAAGAGTGGTTGTTTCTGTATTTAGCCTACTTCTTCAAAGGAAGGAGGTGAGCCTCGCTTTATTTTTTTATAGGGAGGTGAATTTATGGAAACAGTAGTGTTTAATATTTGCCTAAATATTGCAACAAGTTTAATAGCTTGTTACATATATGATAAAGCAAAAAACCACTCAGACGCCAATGAACTGGAACCCTATTTTTGGACAAATTTTT
>NZ_JAGWCX010000092.1:0-12137 GCF_020657775.1 Clostridioides sp. ZZV14-6345
TGGATATATTTGACCATATTTTGAGTAGCAGGTAAAAATGATAAACGATATTAAAAATAAATTTAAAAATTATAAACCATATATAAATGGATACAAAAATATGAAAAGAGCATCTGTTTTAATTCCAATAGTAGAAATAAATAATATACACCATATATTATTTGAAGTTCGCTCAAAAAATTTAAAGCATCAACCTAGCGAGATTTCTTTTCCAGGTGGCAAGATAGAATCTAATGAAACTCCATATGAAGCTGTTATTAGAGAAACTTGTGAAGAACTTGGAACTTTTAATGACAATATAGAAATCATAGCAAGCCTTGACCTGCTTATAACACCTGTAAAGTTTATAATACATCCATATTTAGGATATATAAAAAATATTAATAATTTAAATATAAATAAGGATGAAGTTGACCACACTTTTTTGGTTCCTATAAAATATCTTTTAGAAAATCCTCCAAATACTTACAATAATACTGTAAAGGTTTTTCCTGACGAGAATCTACCATATGGCTCAATTCCAAACCAAAAAGATTACAAATTTGAAAGTGGAAGTTATCCTATTCTATTTTATAAATATAAAGATTATGTAATTTGGGGAATGACAGCAAAAATACTAGAAAATTTTTTAAATTTTTTATCAGAATAATACTTGTAATAAAATATAAGAACTTTATAAAATTTTCTAAATTTAAAATGTAACAATTCTAAAATATCAGAAACTATATTTTATAGTACTTTTATACTTGATTATTGTTTAATTATTATTACATAATTTTCAATGCAATTTCAATATAAAAACTGTGTATTAATATGCACTGTCGATGAATTAAAATATGATAATCTATTTAACAAAATATGAAATAAATGATTTTAATATATCTTTATGGTAAAATTATTAATAAGTAATAAAACTAATTAGAATATATGGAGGTGCTTATAATGTTTGCAGTAGGATTTGTTGTTATAATTGCAATTGCCTCTTTCATTTTAAGTGTACTATTATTTAATGGAAAAGCCAGTATGCTATTAGCAGGTTATAACTCTATGAGTGATAAAGAAAAAGCACGATATGATATAAAAAAATTATGCAGGAGTTCTAGTATTGTTACTTTTATTGTCTCTATAATGTTATTTATTATGGCATTTTTGGGATATAAAATAGAGAGTGGTCAAATGGATGAAAAGAGAATGATTCCATTTTCTATAATATTTATAATAGTTATACTTTCCAGTGTATTTTTTAATATCTATTACTCTAACAAAAAATGTAAAAAATAAATATTCATAGGTTGAGCAGTTAATTATGAAAGATTGGCTGCTTTTTCATGTCTATTGGCAATCTTATCAATTAAATATTTTAACACTTAAAAAGCTCTATAAAAAATAATATGTATCATATAAACTTCTAATAGTGATTTTACTGTGTGGTTACAGTCTACCATGTCATAATTTAGTATATAATAGAGAATTACTAATGGTCGTTAACCAAGCTTTGATAAAATAGAATAAAAATAGATGTACAATTAAATTATATCTTATATAAAATTTATTTTCATTGACATCAAAAACTGAAATTAGCATAATACATGACATATGTGCTTAGAATAAAAATTTTTGATATAATTTGTTTTATAAGTACATCTATTTTAATTAGTTTACATAATCTTATTATTTTATACAGTATTAATTATTTACCAGTACCCCATTTAATGAAAAAGTTCTAGGTTCAGTGATTTTAACCATAACTAATTTCCCAATCAAATCGTCATTTCCACCTTCAAAATTTACAAGTTTATTTTGTCTAGTTCTACCAGAAAATTTACTCTCATTATTTTTACTTCTTCCTTCAACTAGAACTTCAACTATTCTATTTTTATATCCATCATTTATCTCTGCAGAAATCCTATTTACAGCTTCTAATACCCTATTAAATCTCTCATGCTTTATTTCTTCTGGTATTTGATTTTCCATTTTAGCAGCAGGAGTTCCCTGTCTTTTAGAATAAATAAATGTAAAAGCTGAATCATATCTAACTTTTTCAACTACATCTAAAGTATCCAATAAATCTTCTTCTGTTTCTCCAGGGAAACCAATCATTAAATCTGTAGAGAAAGCAATATCTGGAACTTCTTTTTTAGCTTTTTCTATTATTTCTAAATAATATTCTTTTGTATAATGTCTATTCATTTTTTTCAAGAGACTACTACTTCCACATTGTATTGGTAAGTGTAAAAATTCACACACCTTATCACAATCTCTAATTGCATATATTACTTCATCAGATATATCTTTTGGATGAGATGTCATAAATCGAATCCTTTCAATTCCTTCTATATCATTTACTTTTCTTAAAAGTTCTGAGAATGTAACTGGATTTTCAAGTGTCTTCCCATAAGAATCTACATTTTGTCCGAGTAAAGTTATTTCTTTCGTTCCATTTGCAACAAGCTCCTTTATCTCATTAATTATATCTTCAGGAGTTCTACTTCTTTCTCTTCCTCTTGTGTATGGAACTATACAGTATGTGCAGAAATTATTGCATCCATACATTATATTTACAAACGCTTTTAGTTCAAATTTTCTATTACTTCTAAGACCTTCTACTACCTCTCCATCCACATCCCACACATCTACTAGCATTTTTTCAGAATTCATTGATTCTGTAAGTAATTGTGGAAATTTATATAGATTATGTGTTCCAAATATAAGGTCTACATGTTTATATTTTTTTCTTAGTTCATCTACGACATGAGGCTGTTGCATCATACATCCACATACAGCTATTTTCATATTTGGATTTTTCCCTTTTAGATGTTTTAATTGCCCTAAGTTTCCATATACTTTTAACTCTGCATTTTCTCTAACTGCACATGTGTTATATATTATTAAATCACTTTCTTCAACCATCATTGATATTTGGTATCCCATTTCTTCTAACATTGAACATAATTTTTCTGAATCATGTTCATTCATTTGGCATCCAAAGGTTTGAGTAAACACGAGTTTTCTCTTTCCTGTTCTGTTGAAGTACTCTTCATTTTGTCTGTGTATTTGTTCTATATATTTATCTTGTTCTTGTATTTTCTCTATAGGTATTGTTACTTGTTTTCTTTTGCTCACGTCTATTCCTCCTAGTTAATTTCTTATATTACACATAACCTTAATTATATCAAATAAGAAAAATCTTTTAAAGATATTATTATTTTTCCATGTATGTTTTGATGGTAAATCATAAGAGAGTATATAGGTTGATGAAAGAACTAGGAATTAAATCTATTATTAGAAAGAAAGTATATAGACGCAAGTTTAAATCATCTGAGGTATATGATAATATATTAAATCGTGAATTTACATATAATTAAATCTATTCATTTTCAATTAAATAACAATTATTTAGTATTAAATATTGACCTTCCTCAACTGTTATATATCTGCTTGCTGAAAAAATATCATTAGTAACTACTCCATCTACATCGCCTAAACTGTCATTTCTAACTTCATAATATGCATCAGAAAAGTTTGACATTATAATATATTCTCCAGCAGGAATTTCTAATCCAATTTTATACATACCATTTCCAAACTTGCCATTCTTTGCCTTTTGAGCTTTAGCATATTTTGATAATATCATTGTTGAATCCTCAATTTTAATATATTGCCCATTCTTTAAAGTTATATATCTAGTCCCACTAAAAATATCATTTGAAAGTATACTATCAACATTTCCTGTACTATCACTTGTAACTTCATAATAAGAGGCATAACTTCCTGAATTTGAAGTTATTAAGTATTCACCTTCTGAAATATCTTTTCCAACTTTATACATTCCAGCTTTTATAGTTTTTGTAGTTGGCTTAAGGTTTTCTACAACACCAGTATTAACATCTCCAATTCCATTTGTGATATTTAGACATTGTTGTATTATATTTATAACTTGTTTTTATTCTGTCACTTCCTTGAATTCTGACAACTTTTATATTCTTAGATTTTAATGAATTTTCGACATATGTACTAACAGAGTACGTTCCTCCAATTATATAAACTTTTGATACCTTTTTTAATCTTATGGATGTCTCAGTTGGTATAGTATTTTTTCAGTTAGTAATATTGGTGCATTTAAAGCCCCTGATAATCCACTCGCACTTAAACCATCTGATATAGAATTACTAGTATTAATTAGTATAGCAGTCTTATATGCGTTTTTATCTGCTATATTCCCTGCAATCTCATACTTATTTTTTCCTTGTATTTTCTCTACAGATGATATTGCGTTTACTAGTTGTATATTCGCAAATACAAAAGAAATACTTAAAGTTAATGTTAATATTCTTTTACAGAATTTCATAATAAAATTACCCTCTTCATAATAAATTTATATATATAAATACATACTCTTAATTTAGTTATGTATTTAATAATTTAATTCTTAATATTTTTTTAATTATGTTATTTTAATAGATTTATTTTTTTTAAATACATAGATTTATTTCTCAAAATATTCTGTTATTATTATAGTCATACTTATTTAATTCAATAAAAATTTTATTTAGGGTTAGTATTTTTAATTTTCCATTGAGATATGTTGCTCTATGATATCAAAATTTCTAATTAAACTTAATTTAATATGTTGTATTGTATAATTTTTTAGTTACATTTAATCAAGTCTTTAAAAATGTGTTTATTATTATGTTTGTTATTCCTTTATAAAAATGCACAAGTTAAACAGAAATTTTAGTATATCTAAAGAACTGGTAAATAAAAAAGATTAATATAAAAGATTAATTTTGGAAAGTAAATTTATAAATTTTATACTTAACAACTATAAGTAAGATACATATAAAAATATAGACATAGATATGATAACTATATAAGTATTTTTATTAAAAGTAAGAAAGCATAATACTAAATTTTAAAAAAACATAAAAATAGACAAATTGTAATCTAGTCTATTCTTATGTTCTTTGATTAATATTATATTATAAAGTAAAGTATTATTTCATATTTAACTTTGATAGCTAACTCTTCTTATTGATAGGCTAACAATCTTGAATAAAAATATTCCAGCAACTAGATTTATTAAAACAGCTGGTACTACTACTGCCAAAAATAAAGCTGTGAACGAAGCTCCTGGAAGGCCAACTATGGCTTGAGCTGCTAATAAAAAAATTGTTCCACTTACAAGTGTTCCTATTGGCATTATGATTGCAACTACTATAGTATCTTGTACTTTTCTAGCCAAGTTTTTTATAAAAGGCATTTTATAACTAACATGCATTAATAAGAATACTACATTTGCTGTAAGAGTTTTATCTATTACATTAGGAATTTGACCTCCTGGAAAACTTGATGTAAGTGCTGTAAATATTCCTGTTACTATACCTCCTATTAAGCAAGTTTTATAATCATCTTTATTTAAAACTAATATTACAAATAACATTGCTAGTGGTACATCAGGTTTCATTGGTAATCCTATAGCAGGTGTAATTTGATGTATCAATAATCCCATTGCTAAAAGTATTGCATTTAAAGTTAATTTTTTTGTATTTGTTTTCATTTTTGTACTTCCTTCCTTTTTTTATTTTCAATTTATTTTTTTGCCAATTTACTATATCATCATCTTTAGCATTAGAAATTCATAACATCTTTTTCACCACCTTCTATATTTTAAATTTTTAGTAAAATAAAAAACTCCGTCCTAAACTAATAGGACGGAGATTATCCGCGTTGCCACCTAAATTATATAAAAATTAAGATAAAATTCAATTTTTATACATCTCATTATCAGGTACTTACATACCTTATTCGCTATAACGTGCGACTGACGATAAAGTCTACTCTCAAAACTATGATTTCAATTTACTCCTCTAAGGGCCATTCATCAAATTTTTTCTTGCTAAGATTCCACCATCCTCAGCTCTCTATACTGAACCTAAATTCAACTACTCATCCTTGTCATAGGATTTAATTTATTGTATTATATTTTGTTGTTAAAATAATAATATTCTTTTTTCTAAAAAATGTCAATATATTTTTATAAATTTTAAAATATATTTTATCACCTTTTTGTTATATATTGATTATATAGCAATTTAAAAAAATGTAAAAAAACCTCGCCTTATATCCCCACACATAAAGGAGGAGGTTTTATGGCGAATTTTAATAATCTATTTTTTTCTTTTAATTCTTCTTCTGTTAATTCAGTTAATGACTCTTGATGCAATATCGCAAATGATGAAGTTAAAAGTTTATATTAGTCATAGTACAATAAAGTTACAAGAAACCTCCCTTGTAAAATTTTATATCTATTTCATTATAATATATATCTAACTAATAAATTATAAATTTTATTATCTTTAATATTATTTTGATTCTATTAATTCTTATTTTTATTAGAATTTTTCAAAGTAATAATCTATTTATGATACCTAATACACAAAATAGAGGTTAAATTCATTTTTAATTAAATTTAGGATTTTTAATTAAGATAACTTAATTAATTTCATTTAGAATTACAATGCTGTTTTTATAAAATAAAAAGAATCCCATAAATAGGATTCTTTTTTGAAATTTATTTATATTTAGAGCTTATTAGTATCCAATTATGATAAACTTACACACTCTTCCACATATTGATTACATACATATCCAGAGTATCTTTTGTCATTTTTATTAATATTAATTCTTGCCCAATTTCCAACATTATAACATACTTCTACTTTAAAACCCTCAGGAATTTTAGTTATAATTTTAGAATCTGATGTTCTATCATTTCTAAGTTCTACACTCAAACCACTTTTTCTTATATGTCCTACATAATTCTTTCTTCTGTCTTTTATTATATTATTACTCTTATTTTTAGTATTGCCAAATATTTCTAAGTATTTATAAAGTAACCATCCTTTATCATAATTACTTTCAACTTCTGCCCATATTCCTTCTACACATTTTAACTTAACAATTTTACCTTCTGGTATGCTTTTCAACTTCATACTATTTATGTCTGGTTTTTCTCTTAAATTTAATTTCACTTTAGTCTTAAAATTGATGTTAGATTTACTAAAATTTTTTAACATTAATTCAGATATCATCTTAAGACCTCCTATTGCCAAATATTAAGTTATTAAAAATACATAACTTTAAAAATACTCTTAACAAAAAGAATCATTATCTTTTTGGCAACTGGCTGACATGACCTTTATTAAATAAAGATTTTAGTCCCTATAGCTTTGCCTCATTAGATTTATCTAATATTGCCTATATCTGAATCATAGCATAATTTAAATAATTACAAAATAATATTACTTCAAATTTTATATAAATTAAATTTTTAATTAATAATAAATAAAAAATATCTTTATATTTATTAATTTAATTATTATTCTTCATGATTCATCTAAAAAATAGTAATTCACCTAGTAATGTCACTACTTTTAACAAACCTTTTCTAACAAAAGATTCTCATATAAAATCAGTCACTATCTTCTTGCATGTTTTAATTGATATAAAAGCATTTTGCTTAGTAAAGAACTAAAAATAACGCATACTAATTATCTTATTTTTTTTATATCTCATAATAAGATACTTATAGTATATTTTATATGAAGATTTTATTATAAGTATCTTATATTTTATTTTTTAAGTTAACTTGACAAAACAAAAATACTATTGTATTATTGTTATAGACTGACGGTCGGTTTAAAAATATAATCTATGAGTATTATAAGATAAATCGAAAGATAAAAATATTTAATACAAAGTTCTTGGATAACTAATCAAATAAATAGAGTTAAAACAAATTATAAAAAATACATATGATTTTAATTACAAAATTGAGGAAATAGATGCCTAACAATATTAAAATCTAATGTAACTATTAATACTCTTGCATCTATAGCTCTAACTAAATAAATTATCTAAAATATAATTTCTAAATTTTTATATTTGATTCTTACTATTAATTTAGCTAGCTATATCATTATATTTATACCATTTATAATCATAAAAATTTTTAAGAAATGAGGATTAATTATGCTTAAAAGAATATTACTGAAAGATTTAACAAGAAATAAAGTAGTAACAACAACTCTGTTTATTTTTATTTTACTTGCATCAATGTTGGTATCTAGTGCAACAAACGTCATTGTAGAACTAACCGATTCTATGACTTCCTTGTTTCAAAAATCTCATGCACCCCACTATGTTCAAATGTATTCTGGTAAATTGAATCAAGAAGAAATTGATAAGTTTTCATCTAAAACTCCATGTGTAAAAGAACAACAGACTACTGAACTTTTAAATATAAATGGAGCTAATATTTTTCTAGGAAATAATGGAAAAAATCAAGCTAACAGTGTACTAGAAAATAGCTTTACAAAACAAAATGATAAATTTGATTTTTTATTAGATATGGATAATCAAATAATGCAAATAAAAGATGGTGAAATAGGAGTTCCTGTATATTATATGAAGCAATACAATTTAAAAATTGGGAATACAATAAAAATTATTAATGGTAATTTCTTTATGGAGTTTACAATAAAAGATTTTATACGCGATGCTCAAATGAACCCTTCTCTAGTTACTTCAAAACGTTTTTTAATAAGTGATAATGATTGGAACACTTTAAAAGCTAATATAGGAGAAATCGAGTATCTGATTGAATTTCTATTAAATGATATAAATAAAATTAATAAATTTGAGACACTATATCAATCAACTAAACTTCCACAAATAGGCACATCAATAACTTATCCTATTTATCAAGTACTAAATGCTTTGTCTGATGGAATTGTAGTGATTATTATCATCTTAATTAGTATCCTTCTTATTGTAATTTCTGTTTTATGCTTACGATTTACATTGATTACAACGATTGAAGAAGATTATAGAGAGATTGGAGTTATGAAAGCAATTGGAATTCAAAATAGCAACATCCAAAATCTATATTTGACAAAATACTTGTTAATTGCATCTTTGGCAAGTTCTCTTGGTTACATACTATCATTATTTATAGGTTCCTTTTTTACAAAAAATATTAATCTTTATATGGGAACAGTAAATAAATCTACTTTTAGTATACTTATTCCTTTTATTGGCTCAGTTCTTGTATTTGTATCTATTGTATTCTTTTGTAAAATTATACTTAAAAAGTTAAAAAAAATATCGGCCGTGGATGCATTAAGAAGTAGTAAGTCTATAAACTCTGTAAAATATGGATATAACCTACAACTCTACAAAAACAAAATAACAAATACTAACATGTTTTTAGGATTAAACGAAGTGGTAAGAAAATTTACTACCTATGGATTGCTCTGCTTTGTCTATATGATTTGTATTTTTCTTATGATTGTGCCACTTAATTTTCTAAACACTATTCAATCACCTGAATTTATTACTTACATGGGTGCTGGTAAAAGCGATATTCGTATTGATTTACAACGAACAAAACAAACTCAGCATCTTTTTAATTCTATATTACAGAATATTAAAAACGACAGTGATATTGAAAAATATGCATCCTTTACAACAAGTTCATATAAAATAAAAAATAAAGATGGTGAATTAGAAAATATAAAAATAGAAAATGGAAACTTTAAAACTTTCCCACTAACATATTTGAAAGGTTCTGCACCAATAAAAGAAGATGAAATTGCATTGTCTACTATAAATGCAAATGAATTAGAGAAAAGTATTGGAGACAATTTGTCAGTTTTCTCAAAAAATAAAGAGTTAACTCTCACTGTTAGTGGAATATATCAAGATATCACATATGGAGGTAAGACTGCAAAAGCTATGCTACCTTCTGAAGAAGATAATATTTTATGGAATATTATAAATTTAAATATAAAGTCTGGAGTTAATTTAGAAGATAAATTAAAGCAATACAGTATAGATTATTACCCTGCTAAAGTTACAGATATGAATAATTACATAAGTCAAACATTGGGTTCTGTCATCAGTCAGTTAAGACTTGTTATAAAATTATCTTTTATCATATCTGTTGCAATTTCTTCATTAATTACAGCAATGTTTTTTAAAATGCTCATTGCTAAAGATACATCACAAACAGCAACTATGCTTAGTTTAGGGTTTTCCACTAGAGATATACGTATTCAATACATTACAAGAGCTTTATTAGTACTTATAATTGGAGTTGGTTTAGGAATTATTCTGGCAAATACACTTGGACAAAAAATATCTGGATTACTACTTTCTGGCATATTAAATCTTCAATTTGTAGTAAACCCATTAGTTATATATATACTTTGTCCAGCAATTTTAATTCTCACAGTATTCATTACAATTACAGTAATTAGCAGAGCAATCAATAAAATAAAAATTATATCTATTATAGAATAAGGGGTATGTTATGAATAATATTATAGAAGCTAAAAAAATTATTAAAGAATATAATATTGGTAAAGGAAATGTACAACAAATTTTAAAAGGAATAGATTTATCCATTCAACAGGGTGAATTTATATCTGTTATGGGGGCTTCTGGTTCTGGAAAATCAACTCTACTACACAACATAAGTGGAATGGATAAATTAACATCTGGAACTATCAAATTTTCAGGCAAAATGCTCTCTAATATGTCTGAAGAAGAATTATCAAAACTTCGATTAAAAAACATGGGTTTTATCTTTCAACAAAGTAATTTACTTAAAAACTTAAATATATTTGACAACATAATCCTTTCTGCTTACTTAAGCAAAGAAGAAAGTCGCCATACAATCAATGAACGAGCAACAAGACTTATGGAGAAAATGAATATTTTAGAAATCAAAGATAAAGATATTACTCAGGTTTCCGGAGGTCAACTTCAAAGAGCTTCTATCTGTCGTGCTTTAATTAATAAACCGAAAATTTTATTTGGAGATGAACCAACAGGTGCACTTAATTCAAAACTGACAAATGAAGTAATGGACATTCTTATAGATATTAACCACTTAGGTACAACTATTATGCTTGTAACTCATGATGCCAAGGTAGCCTCAAAGACTGAACGAGTATTATTTATGTCTGATGGTCTGATTATTGGAGAAATTAAATTGGACAAATTTAATAATAATAATTTAAAAGAACGAGAAAATAAGCTGATAAGTTGGCTATCAGAATTAAGTTTTTAGCTTTATTAAACTGTTTACTTTGTTTATACTTCAAAGCTGACAACTTATCCAACATTTGATTCTAAAATTTAATTGATAAAATTAATTACTATTTTAAATTATAAAAATGAGTGTCTCAAAATCAACTTTTTAGTCTATGAGGCACTCTTTTTTGTATGAAATTAAATATATTTTCATCATTTCAACAATGAAAAAAAGATTTATCTTTATAAATTTAAGTCTTGTTTATTAAATACATTTAAAAAATTTATCTAAACCACATTATTTCTGTAAAACAAAATTTAACCATTAGAATTATTATCCAAAAATAATAAAAAAGAAGGTATAAAGAGCTACCCTCATGCTCAATATACCTTATAAATATCTAAACTTCATTTTTTACTAATTTTTCTATATCTTTGATAATATGTTCTTTAGATTTTTTCCCAGCTATAGCATCAAAAATTGCAACAGCCTTTTTCTCTCCAAACTTTTCTGCTACATCATTAAAGTCTAAAAATCTAACACTTTCTTTTGGTTTACCAAACATATAACACCTCTCATACATTTTTATATATTTATTATAACTTCTATATATTTATTTTTCACCAATAAACGTTAGACAAATTAGTTCCTTTATTTTTTTAACTTAATTTTATCTTCAAGATTCCTAACAAAAATAGTTTATTCTACTTTATAAATAAAAATAGACAATTTAATTTGTAGGAAACTTAATAATAAAATACAGTAAATAAAACTTTGTTTAACCTATTTGCAAAAGTTATTTGTTAAAACTTCTGTGAATTATAAAGAGTATTCTAGTACATAAAAATATAAATATGTAAATATTCAATTTATTTAGAATAAAAAATATATAAAAGATTTAATAGTAACAATATACAATTCTCAATATAGTCTATAATGTAAATAATTCAAAACCACTATATTATTTTAAAATTTATGTATACAATTCTAAAAATTTAATAAAAATAAGAGTCTGGAAATATTTATGTGTATTCTTTAA
>NZ_JAGWCX010000093.1:0-11818 GCF_020657775.1 Clostridioides sp. ZZV14-6345
GATATTTTAGATATCAATAAACTAAATGAAGCGGTAAAAGAAATAGAACAAATTATTTGTTAAAAGCGTACTTTGACGGCTGCGCTAAACCAATTAAAAAAAGTAAAAAAAATAAATAAGGATAGGGTGGAAAAAATGATAAAAATAGAATTTGAAAACTCAAAAGAAATCAAAGAATTTATTGAAGTGTTTAGAGTTGTAGAAACAAGTAATAATGACATAGTTTGTTTTGGAGAGGTTGAAAGTATTGACTCTTGTACAGAAGAAAATGCAAAACATGCTTTAGATATAATAAAAAATCATAAGCACAGTGATAGAAAAGAAAAGTCATATAAAACCTATCTAGGATTAGAAAATGCAGATATAGAAGAAATTTATAAAATTCATTATGGAGATAAGACGAATTCTGAAACTGTTGCAAGTTGCGAAGAAATTAGTTCAGTAAAACTGGATGAAAAATATTGTAATCATGACAATGTTTCAAAAGGTAAAGATACTAGTGATTCAGAATGTACTTGTTTTATTTGTTCTAAAAAAATAGAAAATAAAGAAGATGTATTTAAAATGCCTTTTTTAACACGAGATTATTTAAGTTCAAAAAAGGAAATAAAAAATATTGAAATTTGTGAGAAATGTTTGGATGGCAATTCCTGGAGTGTTATAAGAAGAAAGCAACTTAAGAAAATGAAAAAATAAATATTTAAATTAGTATCTTTACATGTGAAAAAGGAGAGTGAGAAGAAGTGATAAAAAATAATGATTTAAGTTATGAAGAAAAGATAAAAGAATTGAAAAAACGTGGTTTTAACGATTTAACTAAGGAATATGTTTTAACAGAATTTGGAGAGAAACATATATATTTTAAAATATTTCTAGAAGCAATAGAAAAAAAAGGTGATAAAAAGAGTGTATTAATTAAAGAGTTTCCGAAAGGTCTACATCGTTTTTCAAAAGGTTTTATAGAAAAACACACCATCAGCGAAATACTGAAAGAAGAAGAACGTATTAGAAAAATACTAGAATAAGGCTTAGAAATATCTATAATCTAAACCTTATACTTAAATTAAAATTTACCTAATATGTACTCTATTGCAATAGGTAGGGACATATTTAAAAAACTTGAAGTAGAACTTTTTATTTTATTCCATTTAGTGTTATCTCGTATTTTATCTAAATAGTTATGACCTCTAGCAGAAAGGTCTGGAATTTCCGATGCAACATCATCACAGTAATTAATTTTGTTAACAAGTCTATTTTCTGAAATTAAATTTATATGATAGGAAATAGTATCCTCATCATAAGGTAAATTTGCGATTAATTCGTAAATGCTTGTTACATGCTTATTAGGTGTTATTGCTGATTCGATAAATAATAAAATATCTCTTATACAATCTTGATTAGTAACCATTTTATCACCTCCTTTTGATTTAGTATAACATAGGATAAATGAGATAATAATAAAAAATTTTATTGGTGTAGAGCGACAAGGAGCAAAGCAAATGCAAAAGAGAATTACAGAAATGAGTATCTTAGAAAAAGCGGATTTAATTAGTAAGAAACAAAAGAAACTACAAGAAAAATATAAAAATCTGAGCAAAGGGGAGTTATTCTCTATCGCTTGGAATGAAGTTAAAAAAATAGAAGAGCAGGAGGGAAAAAATTTTGAATATAGGTAGCTATACATTAGTAAAGAAACAAATTGTAGAGAAATTAGAAGAAGAAAATAAGCAAAAAGAAGAAAACTTAAAAGAACGTGAGAAACACATAGAAGGATTAGAAAAACGTTTAAGAAAATTTAAAAGATGTGTGCCTGTGTTAGAAGAATGTAAAACAAAAATGGATGGTATTTTAATGGAGCATGCTAGAGAATTAGAGACTTGTAATTTATTCTTAGATTGTCTCTTGAATAACGATATAAAGAAAGCTATTGGAATATATAACAGGACTAAAAGTATTAGAATTAAAGAAAAAAATTTAAATTCTATAACTAAGAAAATTGAAAAAATAAAGCAAATAACTTCCTTGTAGATATAAAATATTTTAATTAAAAGGAGAAATAAAAATATGAATATAGAAGAATACAAAGCGTTAAGCAAATTACAAAATAATCTGTATACACAAGTAGCAGAAAATGAGAAAAGAATTGAAAAGTTTGACATTTTAAAAGCCGAGAAGGAAGAAATTGATTTAGTGTTAGAAAAACTTTATTATAGCTTAAAACTCGAAAGAGTTGAAATATGTGTTAAAGAAAGAAATATTTATGGTGGAACTTGTTGTGATGTTCGAATAGATAAAGATGTAAGTGCGTCGCTTGTACATCTCTTACGCGAGTTAAAAGAAAAAATTGAACAAAAAATGGAAGAAATATAAGGAGGTATATCCGTGAATAAAAATTTTAATGGATGGAAATTAAAAAGTGTAATGCCAATGGACGAAGCTATAAAAATAGCGCAAAAAGATGTAAAAGAATTAAGTAAATATTTAAGTGAAATAAAGAATTGCAAAAAAATAAAAGTTACAATTATTGGGCGAAATGGTACTAAAGTTCCTGTTGTTTTTTCGAATGAACAATTATATGACTTTCTAAAAGAAAGCTTAAAAATAGGTCTTAAGTCTATGCAAGAAGAAGCCTTAGAAACTGTGAAGGAGTTACTTGAATTAAGAGAAGAGGGTGAAAAAAGTGAGCAACCTTATACAGTGCGATTTTTGTAAGAAAATAATTGCTATTGGAAAAGAAAAACATTACATCATTAAAGAGCAAGGTAATACAAGTTTAATTAAAGAGATAGATAGACATATTTGCAAAGATTGCTTAGGTCTTGTAATAGATAATTATTGCAATATTAGAGAAAAAGAAGGTGATGACGATGAATAAAATTAGCGTTATACAAGCATTAGAGAAATTTGACAGTTTACTAGATAATTGGAACGACCTTCCGAATTATGTTTACAAAAAAGAATACAGGGGAAAATTTTACGACTGGATAAAGTCACTTGAAAGAAAAAATAGTTTACAAAATTATAAGATAGTTGAAGTTTTAAATGATGAAAGAAATGGAGAAGAAGCACCGTTTTGGAATTAAATAATAGGAGGGAGTAATATGCAAGAAAATAAAGAAATTTGGTTATATAGTTGGGATGATGAATATTTTGAAAGTGATGAATATGAAAGTAAAAAAGATGCTGTTGAAGCTGCTAAGGAAGAACTTAGAGAACTTGGAGAGCTTAAAGATTTTGAACAAGTTTATGTTGGCAAGAGAGAGGATGTTAGTATACCCAGCATAAATGTAGAATACGTATTAGAACATGTTCAAGAACTAATTGACGATGGATTTGGAGAGGTTGGAGAAGGTTGGATAACAAGAATAGAAGTTGAAGATAGAATAATACTTAGTGATAGATTAAACAAAGTATTTTTAACATGGATAGAAGAATTTGGACATAACGCAACATGGTTTAAGATTGTAGATGTAGAAGAAATAGAAATAGTTGAGGAGGTGGCAGAAAGTGAATAGTACTGTTTTGATTGGAAGATTAACAAAAGACCCAGAACTCAAATATATACCAGTTACAGGCACACCAGTAGCAACTTTTACAATTGCTATAGATAGAGACTATGTAAATAAAGAAGGACAAAAAGAGACTGATTTTATACCAGTTGAAGTAATGGGGAAATCTGCGGAATACTGTGCGAGTTACATAACAAAAGGTATATTAGTCGCTTTAAAAGGTGAAATAAGAGTTGATTCATATACAGATAAGAAAACTGGAGAAAAAAGGATATTTACGAAAGTTCATACAAAGATGGTAACGTCTTTAGAAAGTAGTAAAAATAATAAAGAAAATAAGGAAGAAACTCCGAATTTACAAGCTATATACGACGACCCCGATATACCATTTTAAAGAGGTGGAAAAAATGTCTAAAACAAATAAAAAAACTGCTAAAATTTGCGGATGGTGTGGAACAACGGTTTATTCTTACGTAGATGGTAAAATTGCATATTGCTCTAAGAAATGTAAGAAAAAAAGAGAAAAAAATTTAGAAACAGAAGGGGCGAAAAAATGAAAATAGGTTTAATCGATGTTGATGGGCATAACTTTCCTAACCTGCCACTTATGAAAATATCAGCATGGCATAAACAACAAGGAGATAGCGTTGAGTGGTATGAGCCTTTATTATCAAGTCGAATGGATAAAGTTTATATGAGTAAAGTATTTACAGACTCTAAAGACTACGAATGGAATATAAATGCTAATGAAGTTATAAAAGGTGGCACAGGGTACTTTTATCCGGATGGTGGGAAAATGTTAAAAGATGAAATAGAGCATCAATATCCCGATTATAGTTTATATAACATTAATTCGGCTTATGGTTTTTTAACTAGAGGTTGCCCGCGCTCCTGTTCGTTTTGTATCGTTTCTAAAAAAGAAGGTATTAAGTCTAAGAAGGTTTCAGATGTAGAAGAATTTTGGAAAGGTCAAAAAGAAATTAAGTTACTAGACCCTAATTTACTTGCATCAAAGGAGCATCTAGAATTGCTTGAGCAACTAGTAAAAACTAAATCATATGTAGACTTCACTCAAGGGCTTGATGCAAGGTTGCTAACTAAAGAAAATATAGAACTGCTTAAACAAATTAAAATAAAAATTATACACTTTGCTTGGGATTTTATGAGCGAAACAGACAAGATAATTCCGAAGCTTAAGGAATTTAAAAAAGAAACAAATTTAGGTTATCAGAAGTTAAAAGTATATATCTTAACTAATTATGACACGACAATGGAAGAAAACTTATATAGAATTTATAGATTGAAAGAACTAGGATATGACCCTTATGTGATGATATACGATAAATTAAATGCAGGCAAAGAAGTTAGAAAGCTGCAAAGATGGGTTAATAATAAGATTATTTTCAGAAGTGTAGATAAATTTGAGAATTATAGGGGGTAAAGAAATGAAAGAGTATAGAATTGACATTGAAGAAACGATATTTTTAAAACATAAAGTTATTGTCGAAGTTCCGGAAGAAATATGCGCTTTTGATATATATAAATATATAGAAAATGAATGTCAAGACAAAAGTGAAATATCTGAATATATAGAAAAACTTGGTGGTAAACAATTAAGCTTTATAGAAGGTAACAGAAGAGATAGCGACTTTACAGTTGAAAGTTGCAGGAGAATAAAATAAGGAGAAAAATAAAATGAAAAAAACAAAAATCGAAGAATTTATTACTAAAGTTGAGGAAAGTATGCAAAGTGTAGCAAAAGAAAGTATAAAAGACTTAGAAAATATTTTGAAAGAAATTGAAATTGGAGAAACAGAAGTTAAAATTTTATTTATTGACAAGGGAAAAAAAGTTGGAGAGATTGTTGAATTTACACATGACGAATACATGAAAATAATTATTGAAAAAATGATATTTGATGGTCTTAAAATAATAAAAGAACAACACGAAAAGATTTTAAAAGAGTTCGAAGAAAGAGAGGTCTAAAAATGAATTTTAAAATGATTGCAAATATACCAGAGTGGACAGTAAAAGAACAATTTGAAAAAGTACTTGAAGAAGTTTTAGAACTTAAAGAAGCTGTTGAATTAAAAGATAACAAAAAAATAATGGAAGAAGGTTTAGACGTTATTCAAACAATTTTTACGTTATTTAAAGTATTAAAAATTGATAAAGAGTTATCAGAGGGATTGAAGCTACATAACAAAAAGTTAAGAAAAAGAAAATGGAAATTGGAGAAATTAAAGTAACATGGGAAAAGTTGAATATATTGTTTTTTATTATAATTGCGAAACATTCGAAGTGTGTAAAAAAAGTTTTAGCGCTTTAACAGATGCTAAAGTTTTTAAAAATGAAATAATGGAAGAATATGAAAGTGTTGATATTATAAAAAGAACAGTTTTTGAAGAATTGATTTTGTAATTAACATTCAAAAACGGCAAAAATATAAATTAAAGTGTAAAAGATAAATAGTTTGGATTTACATTAATTATTAAAGTATTAGTCATAAAAGTATTTATATAAATAGATTTTGTTTAAACTTAAAAAAATGAAGTCTTATAACAAAAAAACAAAATAAAAATCCAGAATATTTTGAATAATATGCAGGAGTTGGAAATGCTACAAAATACCTAACTAGTCCCAAAAGCTAAATTTAAGGATTAGTTAGGTATTTATAACAAAAAGTATAAGAGGTGCAAAAATGAAAATAAAAAAAGAGTATATTGACATGGTAAAAAATGAACTTGAAATGTTAGGAGATAAACAAAGAAAAGTAAAAATTTTAAAAAAAGAAATAGCAATACTTAAAAATAAAGAAAAGTATAGAGAAATTAATTACGAAGAATTGGGATTTAAAGTACGAAAAAGTGCAAAAGGTATAGATGATATGATTGTAACGATAGAAGAAGAAATTTACAACAAAGAAACTGAAATAGAATTTATTGAACAGAAAATAAAATTCTTTAGTCTATATTTAGAAGAATTATCAGAAGAAGAACAAAAAGTTATAAAAGAACTATATTTTTATGATTGGAGTAAAAAAAACTCTGTTACAAAACTCTCTGTAGAAATGAATTACTGTCGCGTTAAAATATATAATATACGTGATAGTGCTATAAAAAAGATAGCGCTTATGAAATATAAAATTGATGATATTTTAGCATGAACATAAAATGAACAAATAAAAAACAAAATGTGGATGTTAATAATAAAAAAACATGTTAGAATTGTATCATAGAAAAAAGTGTACATTAACAACTGAATATCCCCTTAAACCTAAAGCCTAAACTTGAAGCTCGAAAGTTTAGGCTTTTTTATTGCCAAAAAGGAAGGGGGTGAGTAAATGAACTTTGTAGAACCTATTCGAGATTTAGAGAAGCTAGAAAGCATATGTGCTTATTTAGAAGAAACTAATATGAGAAATAACGTCCTTTTTAGCATGGGTATATATACAGGACTTAGAGTTGGTGACATATTAAAGCTTAGAATAAAAGACGTCCACGACAAACGATTTATAACTCTTAAAGAAAGTAAGACGGGTAAGACTAAACCTATTGAAGTTAATCCTGTTTTGAGAAGAATACTAAAAGAATATACAAAAGATAAGAATCAAAATGAATTTCTTATTAAGAGTAGAGAACAGCCTAATAAAGCTATTGATAGGGTAACGGCTTATATAATAATAAGAGATGTTGGCGAAATGTTTGGTATAGATAATCTAGGTACACATACAATGCGTAAGACGTTTGGTTATCATTACTATAAAAGGACTCATGATGTTGTAACCTTACAGAAGCTTTTTAATCATAGTTCAGCGACGATAACCTTACGTTATATTGGAATTGAACAGGATGATTTAAACAAAGCATATAGGAATATTAAATACTTTTAGCTTAAGAGTTTAACATAAAAAGGTCACGTTAAACTGGATAAAATATAGTCTTGTAATCAAGTGCCGAATGTATTGTTAATACTAAAGTGTAAGGTTGTTTGAGAATACTTAAATGAGTTTAACAGAATATATCTTATGTTAAACTCAACTAGGAAATTAAAGGAGTGTTACTATGAATAAGTATGGTAAGTTTAAATGTAATAATTGCGGAAAGAAAGTTAATGTGGATGATAAGGAATTAAAGACTAAAGTTATTGATAATACTACTGTTACATACTTCATGTGTCGCAGATGCTTTGAGAAGTTTGTTGTATCATGTGAGGATGATTATATTAAACATAAGAGAGAAGAATATAAGAAGCTTAAAGATGATGAAGTTAAGTTGTTGCAAGAGATGAAGGAGTATAGTGACGGCTTAGGAGAGTTGTATATCAATGAGTTATAAGCACATGACACTAGATAGATTAAAAGAATTAATTTTAATTGATAGACTTGATATATTCTATAGAAGCACGGATTGGCGTAAATTAAGAAAAAAAGCTATTGAAAGAGATAATTACGAATGTCAAGTTTGTAAGAAAAAAAAGAAAGTATCTAAAGCTGAATGTGTACATCATATTAGAGAAGTAAAAGAGTATCCTAGTGAAGCTTTGAAGCTTAATAACCTAACAAGCTTGTGCAACCTTTGTCACAACGAAATTCACGAAAAAATACTAAAAATTAATCAAGAAAAAAAGAAGAAATTTTTTATTACTGAACGCTGGTAGATAGCCCCCCTATTGAAAAAACTGGCTTTCAGCGCGAAATTTTGTGAACCGAGGTAGGTATATGGCTGTTCAGAAAAGCTTTAAAATCGCATAAGGTGTGGAGGGTGGGGTATTGCAACTTAAATCTATAGTTGCAGGTGCAAAAAAGGCTACGAAAATGAGGTGGTGAAAGTGCATGAAAATGATAACTTAAGAAATAAGGAAAATGCACACAATGACTATATTCTAGGCATGACTTATAAAGAAATGTCAGCTAAGTATGGAATATCCGAAAATACATTAAAGTCTTGGAGAAAACGGGGGGGTTGGATACGCAACTGCACCTATAAAAAAGATGCTATGCAAGACGAGAAAAAAGAGTTGGGAAATAATTTAGAAAATGAGATAAAAGAGGATTTATTAAGGCAGTTAGATGAAAATAAAAATACTGCTAAATACTTTATAGATTTAATAAATGACTACTTAGAAATTTGGAATATAAAAAATAACCTCATACAAGATATAAAAACAAGAGGTGTTCAAATAAAATATCAAAATGGTCAAAACCAATGGGGTTATAAAAAAAATGATAGTGTATCAGAGCTTATCAAATACAATGCTCAAATGCTAAATTTGCTTGATAAATTAGGTATAAAGGCAACACCGAAAATTTTGGGTGATGATATTGAATTATAAGTATAATAAATATATAGATGAATATTTCGACTTAATTGACAAGGGTGAAATTGTTCTATGCAAAGAAATGAAACTTGCAGTTAAAAAAATAAAAAAAGATTTAAAAAAAGCTGATATTTATATAGACCATGGAAAAATCGAAAAGGCTATCGAGTACATGGAAAAATATTTTTACAAAATGTATTTTTGGGAAAAATTTGTTGTTGCGCTAGTTGTTGGTTGCTTTAAAGGCAACGAACTTTTATACGACGAAATTTTTATCATGATGGGTAGAGGTAATGGAAAAAATGGCTTTATATCTCAATTGGCTAATTATTTGCAAACACACCTACATGGTATAAAAAATTATGGAATTGATATTGTTGCAATGTCAGAAGAGCAAGCGAAAACAAGTTTTGATGATGTTTATAATATGTTATCTGAGCACCCTGCGATATGCAAAAAGTTTTTTAATAGAACTAAAGAAATAATAACATTTAAAAAAACTAATAGTTATTTAAAGTTCCGTACAAATAACGCAAAAAGTAAGGATGGATTAAGACCCGGCTGCATCATTTTTGATGAGGTTCATGCATACGAAAATTATGATAATATAAAAGTTTTTACTTCTGCACTTGGAAAAACAAAAAATCCTCGCATCTTTTATATCACAACTGATGGAAATGTAAGAGGTGGAGTATTAGACGATTTTAAAGAAGAAGCTAAGCAAATTTTAAATGAAGAAATTAAAAACTCTAAAATGCTACCACTTATTTTTAAGCTTGATAATATAGAAGAAATGGAAGATGTTAATTTATTAGAAAAGGCAAATCCAAGTATAAATTTTAATTCTGATTTAAGGACACAAATCTTAAAAGATATTAATACAGCTAAAAATAGACCTCAAATGATGATAGAATTATTAACTAAAAGATTTAATTTACCAGCTGAGGATTTAGCAACAGCAGTTGCTGAATGGGATGACATAGTTGCAACAAACGAAGAACTGCCGGATTTGAAGGGTTTTTCGTGTGTTGGAGGTTTAGACTTTTCTAGTATAAGAGATTTTACAAGTGTTGTATTATTGTTTAAAAAAGATAAAAAGCGGTATGTTATGCATCACACTTTTATATGTTATAAGTCTTTAGAAATAACGAATTTTAAATTTGATATTGAGTTAGCTAAACAAAAAGGACTTTGCACAATAATCTATGATGAAACAATAAAAGCAGAATATATTGCTGATTGGTTTATTGAAAAAGCGGAGGATTATAATATATTAAAAATCTGCTGTGACTCGTATAGGGCTGCACATGTAAAAGAAGAATTTAAAAGTAAAGGTTTACCAATCGAAGAGGTTCGAAATGGGTCAATAACTCATGCGAAAATAGCCCCTCTTATAGAACAAATCTTCGCAGAAAGAACAATTAAATGGGGCGATGATATGATGATGCGCTGGTATACTAACAATGTGTATGTAGATACAGATAAAAAAGGAAATAAAACTTATTTAAAGATAGAGCCAATCAAACGTAAAACTGATGGCTTTTTTGCATTTTTACATGCTTTATCTAAAGACGAAGAATTGATGCAAGAACAAACTTTTAAGTTTTATGATTGTTACACATATTAATGAGGTGGTGGATTGAATTTTAAAAATTTTATAACTAATTTTTTATTTAAAGATAAAATGTCGGGAGCAGATGGGGAGTATTTTAAAAAACTAGAAGCTACGATATTTTATAAAGAATTTGCGTTAAGGTCATGTATTTCTATTATTGCAAATGCTTTAGTTTTAAGTGAATTTCAGACATTTAAAAATGGAAAATCTATTAAAGAAAAAAATTATTACTTGTTTAATATAGAACCTAACCAAAACCAAAACGCAACAGAATTTTGGCAAGAAGTAATTACAAGACTTGTGTATGACAATGAATGTCTAGTTATACAAGAAAACGAACAACTTTTCGTCGCTGAAAGTTTTAGTGTAGATAAGTATGTTTTTTATGAAGATATATACAAAGATGTTACAATTAGAAACTATAAATTAGATAGAAGTTTTAGAGAGTCAGACGTTTTATATTTTAAATTAAATGTTGAAAGCATAAAAACTGTAATAGATTATCTTTATAATGATTATAAAGATTTATTAAGTAGTGCTATGAAAGGTTATAAAAAAAATAATAGCGAAAAGGGCGTACTTGAAATAGACACAAATTATCCGCAGACAAAAGAAGCGCAAGAACGACTTAACGATTTGATGAGTAATAAATTTAAACGTTATTTTGAAAGTGATAATGCTGTTTTACCGCTTTCGAATGGATTAAAATATACAGAAAATACAAAAACTTCAAGTATGAAAGATAGTAGAGATATAAGAGCGATTATTGATGACGTCATGGATTTTGTATGCGCTGCTTTCCATGTTCCCGCTGGACTTGTAAAAGGTAATGTTGCTGGAGTCGAAAGTATAACAGATAATTTCTTGAATTTTTCTGTCAATCCAGTTGCAAAACTTATTACAACTGAATTAACTAGAAAAATGTATGGTAGAGATAAATTTATTGAAAAGAGTTATGTAAAAGTAGATACACAAAAAATCGCTAACATGGGGCTTGAAAAAATATCAAAAGCAAGTGACTTACTGTTTAGAATAGGTGTAAATTCTATAAATGACAATTTAGAAATGCTTGGTCGAGAAAAAATAAATGAGTCTTGGGCTGATGAACATTATGTAACTAAAAACTATCAGTCGATTTTAAATCCGGATTTGAAAGGAGGGGCTAACAATGGAAATGGAGAAAAGAGCGGTATCGCTGGAAATAAGGGACAGTAATTTAGAAAGTCGTAAGATAAGTGGTTATGCTGCTATTTTTAATGATGATTATACTAAATTGCAAGACAGATGGGGCGATACTTTTTACGAAAAGATTTCAAGAGGTGCATTTTTAAAAACTTTAGCAGATAACACTAGGGATAAGTTTATGCTTATAAAC
>NZ_JAGWCX010000094.1:0-11497 GCF_020657775.1 Clostridioides sp. ZZV14-6345
GACTCTTTTTAGGGTCTTTTTTTATTGTTAATATATACACTATAATTTTTTTAACTAACAAAAAATTATGTTTGAAATATAATATATTAAAAATGATAACTAATTCTATTTCAATTCCTACAATAGGTATAGGAGCAGGAATTAATTATGATGAACAAATTTTAGTTTATCAAGATATGTTGAGAATGTTTGGAGATTTCGTCCCTAAATTTGTAAAGCAATATGCAAATATAGGAGATATAATGAAAGATTCAATTGAAAATTACATACTAGAAGTTAATACAGGTGTATTTCCACAAGAAAAACATAGCTTTTCAATAAATGAATCTGAATTAAAAAAACTATATTAAGATTAAAGATGGTACAAAATGCTTATAAAAGAAATAAAATCACTAAGAAATATAATTAAAGACTGGAAAAAAGAAGGTTATTCTATAGAGCTTGTTACTACAATGGGATTTTTACATGAAGGACACCAAACTCTTATTAAAAAAGCTGTAAAAGAAAATGATAAAGTAGTAGTAAGTGTTTTTGTAAATCCAACTCAATTTGGACCAAATGAATATTTTAATAGCTATCCAAGAGATATAGAAAAGGATTTTAAATACTGTATGGATAGTGGTGCATCAGTAGTCTTTAACCCATCATCAGAAGAAATGTATTTAAAAGGCAATTGTACTACTATAAATGTGTCTGGACTTACAGATTTTCTTTGTGGATCTAAAAGACCTGTTCATTTTGGAGTAATTTGCCTAGTTGTTTCAAAATTTCTAAATATAGTAACTCCTGATAAAGCTTATTTTGGAGAAAAAGATGCTCAACAATTGGTAGTAATTAAAAGAATGGTCAAAGATTTGAACATAGACACAGAGATAATAGGCTGTCCTATAGTTCGTGAAAATTATGGGTTAGCAAAAAGTTCAAGAAATATATATCTCTCAAATGAAGAGAGAAAATCTGCTCTAATCCTAAATGAGAGCCTAAATTTGGCAAAAGAAGAACTAGCAAAAGGCAATCTAAATTTAAAAAATATAAAAGAATTAATAACATCTAAAATAAAATCTGAGCATTTAGCAAAAATAGATTATATTGAAATCGTAAATAGTGAAATATTACAACCTGTTGAACAAATAGAAAGTTCTATACTCATAGCAATTGCTGTGTTTATAGGAAAAACTAGATTAATTGATAACTTTACATTTAAATTAAACATATAACTGTAATTTTATACAATATATTCTCTATAAAATGATGTTTTATAATAGTGAAAATTTTAAAATTAAAGTTTTTTGAGAATATGATTAATTGTGATTATATAAGTGTACTACTAGTACACTTATATAATTTAACTTATTAAATATCTGCCAACTTAACTATCTATAATCAGATTTGAAAATGGAGTATTTCTCTTTTTAAATAAAAACTTATCCAGTTTTACAATTATGATAACCAGTTTTACATATCCTCTTGTAAAATATATCTAAGCAATATATCATACTATATAGATTTATGTATGAAATAATATCTGCTATTTACTGAATATTTTTATTTTTCGTTTTTAGGGGGATTTGTTGTGTTTAAAGATAAGATTGATGAATGTGTTCATATAATGACTGCATATATTGCTAGTTTAAAAGAATACTATTCATTCATAGAAACTCAAATTGGTGATTTTATAAAAAAATATGGAGAAGATATTGTAGAGTTATGTCTCCATAGAATAATGATTCTACTATGTGAATGCGGCTTAGCATAAAATTAAATATATTAAAGTTGGGTAAGAAGAATCTTATGTAAAATTCTTCTTACCCACTTTAATATGCATGCTTAGTTTAATGTAAATGACTAGATTACAAAATCATGCTATAATTATCATGTCAATGCAACAAAATTTTTTTAATAAGGCAGAATAGATATGAAGAAAAAGAATTTAATAAAATGGCTATTGATAGCCATTGGAATCATAATAATTGTATATATTATAGTAACAACAATCATCATATGGAATTATAGCTTTGTTGATGAGAAAAAAGCAACAGATGTTGTAATTATACTTGGAGCTGGAACTACAAATGGAAAGGTGTCACCTGTTTTCCAAGAACGCATAAATCATGGAATATGGCTTTATAAAAATGGCTATACAGACAAATTAATCTTTACAGGAGGCATTGGAGATGGAAATGAAGAATCAGACGCTTATGCTGCAAAACAATATGCAACAAATCAAGGAATATCAGAAGAAGTAATATTACTTGAAGAAGAATCGAATATAACACAGAAAAATATAGAAAATGCAAAATTGATAATGGATAAAAATTCATATCATACAGCAATCATTGTAAGTGACCCAATGCACATGAAAAGGGCAATGTTAATGGCAAAGGACTATGGAATAGAATCTTACAGTTCTCCAACACCTACAACAAAATATATAGGTTTAAAGAGCAAATTACCATTTTTAGCAAGAGAAGAATTTTTTTATATAGGGTATAAAATATATAGAATTTTTCAGTAAATTATTATTCATATATCCAATAAAAATAGTGGTAAGATAATTTTTTCACCCATAATTCAATAGGAACTATTGATATTAGTAGTAACTGAATTCAGTTAATTTATTTATAATATACATAAATTTAAATATTACGAATAAAGTATTATAAATAAGATACTTTCTAAAGGGAGGAAATTATGATAGATAATCAAAAATATGTTATTTTATCACTGGAATTACATTTGTTTTTTTCAAGAATTATGAAAGAGCATGCTCTTTTTTTAGAAGCAGGATTTACAAATAAAGATTATAATCTTGTTATGGAAGCTGACCATTATAAGAAACAATTTGAAGATTTATTATCATATACTGTTAGTGCTAGTAATGGTATAATTAGACCTGATATATTATATTCAGAAGAAATTGTAACTACTCTCACATTAGGTGCAGAGCAAAAAACACAAGAGTTTACAGGAATAGAAATAAATCAAAACATAACTACAAGAGAATTAAATCTACAAAGTGGTGTAGATCCACAAGTTGGTCAAGACTTAGTAAATTATGTAGCTCAACTTAACTCTGATGCAATAAGATTGCTTGATGGGCTTATTAATTTAAAAGAAAGAGTCCTAGATGGAGTACTATCATGTACTCTATTTACCTCAAACTATCCTCTACTTCTTGAACATCTAATACATGAAGCAAACTTATACCGTTCTTATGTAATTGACCTTGAAAATAAAATAGACATTGACTCAAAAGATGCTAAAGAAATCGAATTATTCTGGAACCATATTATGATGGAACATGCCCTATTCATGAGAGGATTACTAGACCCGTCTGAAGGTGAGCTAATAAATACTTCAAATGATTTTGCTATGAAATTCAATGAATTAATTGAAAAAGCAAATGAGATGATTGATTCTAATATTGAAAGTATTACAGAAGAAACTCTAAATGAAACTGTTGAATTTAAAGATTTTAAAGAAGCAGGAACATCAGGGATAGAGCAATGTAAGATAAAATCTATAATATTACCACTTTTAGCAGACCATGTTTTAAGAGAGGCCAATCATTATATTAGGATATTGGAAGGTTATAAAAATATGTAATTAAAAAATACTTCTAAAATATTCTTTACATGTTTAAGGAAAATAAAGGTACATCTAAATTGTACCTTTATTTTTTATAATCTATAAAATTTAAATCCTTTATTTATAAAACAAAATTATAATTACTTATAATTCACAATTTTATTTTACATAAATATAAAATAAAAAGTATCAGTAACTATATTTTTATAAGTATATCTATATCCAGTTATTTGTCAAAAACTAATAGTAAATCTTATACTAAGTACATATTTATGTTATAACTATATTGTAACTATTTTCATAATCTTAGGAATATAGTAATGATAAAGTTGGTTTTATACAATAATACATTGTATAAGTTTAGTTAACATAATAGTTACAACATTAAAATTTAAATAAAGGAGTGATTTTATTATGATAAGACAAACACCATTAGAAAAACGATATGACAAACTAGCTCCTCATATTGTTACAGCACTCAAAAAACGTTATTTTGATGCTTATTACTGTAAAACTAGAAATGAGGCTTTGCAACAAATTTTAGATTTAATTCCTCAAAATCATGTAGTATCATGGGGAGGCTCTGAAACTCTTAAAGAGATGGGCGTACAAACTGCTATCAGAGAGAAAGGGTTTAAAGTTATTGATAGAGATTTAGCAAAAACTCCAGAAGAAAGAACTGAAATTATGCGTCAAGCACTTCTATGTGATACTTTTTTAATGAGTAGTAATGCAATTAGTGAAGATGGACAACTCTTCAATATTGATGGAAATGGTAATCGTGTAGCTGCAATGATATTTGGTCCAAAAAATGTTATAGTTGTAGCTGGTATGAATAAAATCGTAAAAAACATTGATGACGCAATACAAAGAACTAGAACAATTGCATCGCCAGCAGTTGTACAGCGTTTTAAAGATGTCAATACTCCTTGTTATATTACTGGAAGTTGTATAGATTGTACAAGTCCTGAAAGCATTTGTGCATATATGATCACTACAAGAATTAGCCGTCCAGCAAAAAAAATAAAAGTAATATTAGTAGGAGAAAATCTTGGTCTGTAAAATATACATATATGTAAATAACTCTATAGATAATAAAATAAGATGAAATAACTTATTCCTAAGAGTGGTAGAATAAATTCTTCTATAAGAATTTCATTCTACCACATTTATATTGTTTTAAATTTACTCTTACATTTTTGATTCTAACTTATTTACATTTTCTTAATTTTAGGAATTAAAATGTCTACACCCCTTATTTGAACCTCAATAATATGCAAACTTTGAATTGTGTTCCTACAAAATATCATTAACACCTTCTTCTTTCATATATTCAATCTGTTTATTAATTCTATCTTGATATTTTTTAAGTCAAGCTCTCCCCTTCTCTAGTAAGATGATACTTTTCTCTTTTTCTAATATCCTAATAAAAAACACTACTATTGAAAATGGTATTATATCATAGACAAAATTACAAATAAAATTTTCTAAAAAATATAAAATAGCACTTATAATCAATTATAAACCTATCTTATATTTCGTTTATATCTTTATGATTAACTACTTTGATTTTCATAATTTTTTTGTTCTTTATCAAGTTGTTTATAGTAATCTTTATTGTAATCAGCCAAATAGTCTGTACCACCTCCAGTAATTATATTTAACAATTTCATTGCAAATTTTTGGGTAACTTTACAAACATAATTGTCGCCAGATTTAACAAGCTCTAATTTAATATTAAATTCTTTTTTATTTGCGGAATCAATATCTTTCATAGTTGGATTTGGCATCATCTCTCCTAGTTTAGGAGGATTCTTTTTTAGGATAGAAATCATATCAGTATTGTTAACTTTCAAATCTACAATCACTTTATCCTTATTCTTCTTTATATCTAAAATCTCCCAAGTCATATTTTTAGAATACATTTTAAATCCTTCTTTATCTTCATATATAAAATTACCTAATCCTGACTTTGGGAAATACTTATCTACAGTATCTGAATCTTGTGTTTTTATTGCATTGAACATATTATCTACTTCACTTTTTATCTTATTGTTATTGGTACATCCAACTAATACTAATGTTGATATTACAAACATTATAATATATATAGTAAATTTCTTCATTAAATTATCTCTCCCTATACTTTTTTTGTAGAAATATTTTTCTCTTTTATATTTTTTGAAAAAGTTGTAGTAATTGCATTATGTGGACAAACTTTTATACACTCACCACATCTGATACAATCTAGACTATTTATATCTTTATATACTGGTATATCAAGCTTACATTTTGATTGACATGCTGTGCAATTAGTACATTTATCTTTATCAATTTTAAATCTATATATTGAAATAGGATTAAAAAAGCTATAAATTGCTCCCAAAGGGCATACATATCTACAAAATGGTCTATAAATCATTATTGATATCAGCAATATCAATACCAAAATACTCAACTTCCAGCTAAATAAGAATCCGATTGATTCTTTTAAACTCTCATTTTCTAAAATGAGTGGTATTCCTCCCAAAAGTGTGCCTGAAGGACAAATCCACTTACAAAACCAAGGGTTTCCTCCTCCTGCTACATTTACAACAGCAACTGGTAAAATAATTACAAATATTATTAATACCATGTACTTTAAATATTTTAGATATTTATCACCATAAACTTTTTTTATTTTTACTGGAAATAGTATTTTATATAACAAATCTTGAACAAGTCCAAAAGGGCAAAGCCATCCACAAACAAATCTGCCAAAAAAAGCACCAAATGCCATTAAAAAACCAACAACATAAAATGAGAATTTATACTCTCGGCTTGATAAAACTGCTTGTAGCGAACCTATCGGACATGCACCAAGTGCACCTGGACATGAATAACAATTCAATCCAGGTACACACAATTTTTTACTTTCTCCTCCATATATAGTCCCTTCTAAAAATCCATTTATATATCCATTTGTTAATGCTGTAAATGCAACTTGAGTAATAAGTCTTATATTATTAGTTATTTTAGATAATAATTTCATACCTCTTCTCCTAACCAATCCCGATACACTCAAGACAAATCATAATTGCTTTAGTTAATACTGTATTTGCTTCTCCACGATATGTACCTAATACAATAAATATAATACTAATTGCAATAATAGAAATGCCTTTTTTATTATCTTTAATAAAGTTAACCATTGGCTTTTACCATTTTTAGTCTTTCATCTATAATTTTTTTCCACTCTTCCTTACTATTTGCACCTGTGACCTTTTCACCCACAAAGTTTCCTTTCTTGTCTACAAAATAGGTAGTTGGAAACTCTATAATTCTCTTAAAATCAGTTTTTTTAAGTCCTTCAGAGACAGTCAATTGTTGATAAGTTGCACCTGATTTTTTCATAATGTCTTTAACTAAATTTTTCTCTTCATTTGAAAGACCAATTCTCACATCAGTTTCGTCGACTTCTACAACTAATCCCTTTACAGCTACATTTGAATTATTACTCTCATATTCTTTTGATAATGCTTCAAGTTCTGGCATTTCACCTACACATGGCCCACACCAAGTAGTCCAGACATTAATAAGAGTAAGCTCTTTATCTGAAAATATCTCTTTTGTTACCTTATTTCCATCAACATCCTCCGTCTCTAAATTATTAAACCATTCACTATTATTCTTATTTGTTTCTACTGGCTTAGATTCTTTTTTGCTACAACCAGAAATCATACCTAAAACAAAGATACATCCTAAAACCATTATAAAAAACCTTTTCATATCTCACACTCCTAGAATCTATATAGTATATAAAATCGTTGCTTGAAATAAAAATAACTTATCTTCTATATTAAAGTCATTATATTTAATAAATAATAGCTAATTTAAAATAAGTTGTATAAAAGATATACAGTTAAAATATATTTCTTTTCAGACAAAATCTTATATCTATATAATAGATTGTAAATCTTAAGATTATATACATATATTTCTAAAGATTCTCTTAAGAAACAGTTAAATTTTACTAATATAAGCTTATTAATTATCATTATACTAACTCATTTCAATATGATTTTTTGTTGATTTTAAGCTGTTTATCGTATAAATAAAATTTTTCTTGACTATATAGTTACTATATAGCTTATTATATATAGAGAATAATAAAAGGAGGTAAAATTTATGGAAAATTTATTTACAAGAAAATTCACTACTTTTGAATTTCTAAAATTTGTTTCTCCTGCAATTATATCCATGATATTTATATCTTTATACACAATAATAGATGGTATCTTTGTATCAACATTAGTTGGTTCAAATGCTCTTGCTAGTATAAATATTGTACTACCTATAATCAACCTTGTTTGTGGATTTGGAATAATGATGGCAACTGGTGGAGGAGCTATAGTTTCTATACGTATGGGTGAAAATAGACAAGATGAAGCCAACTATACATTTTCTTTTATAGTTTTGTTTTCATTGATTGTTGGAACTCTATTCACAATAATCTCATACTTTTTCATCAAAGAAATATCTATTTTGCTTGGAGCGACAGATAAGTTACTACCATATTGTATAACTTATGGTAAAGTTATAATTTTATGTACACCATTTTATATTTTAAAATTTATATTTGAATACTTTGCAAGAACTGATGGAAATTCTAAGTTTAGTTTATTTCTATCAGTCATTGGTGGTGTTACAAATATAATATTAGATTATGTATTTATTAAATATTTTGAAATGGGTCTTTTAGGCGCTGCAGTTGCAACTGCTATAGGTATTATTTTAACTTGTATTTTAGGTATTATCTACTTTTTATCAAGTAAATCTACATTAAAACTAAGAAAACCAAAAACTGATTTTAGGCTTATAAGAGATACTATGATAAATGGTTCTTCTGAAATGGTTACAGAATTGTCTACAGGAATTACAACATTCTTATTTAATATAGTGGCTTTAAAATTAGCAGGAGAAAATGGACTTGCTGCTCTTACAATAGTATTGTATGCTCATTTTCTAATGACATCAGTTTATTTAGGATTTGCTGCTGGAGTATCTCCATTAATAAGTTATAATTTTGGTGCTGAAAACAATGATAAGTTAAGAGAAACATTTAAATATTCTCTAAAATTCATATTTGTTTCTTCTATTTTAGTATTTATTATTGCTTTAGTTTTTGCACCATTTATTGTTAGTATTTTTGTAAATCCAGACAACACAGTATTTGAGTTAGCCTTACAAGGATTAAAAATATTTGCCTTTGCTTTTTTATTTGTTGGTATAAATATATTTGCATCAGGATTTTTTACAGCATTTCACAATGGGAAAATTTCAGCTATTATATCTTTTAGTCGTGCCTTTGTTTTTATAATCATAGGAATCATAATTCTTCCACCTATGTTGAACCTAACTGGATTATGGCTTACTGTTCCATTTGCTGAAATTCTAACTATATTTATATCTATTCTATTTATTAAAAAATATAAAAGTAGATACAATTATTAAAAATCAATATTTATTAAAACTAATGAAGGGGTGTCTCAAGGTGAACTTTTTAGTTCATGAGACACTCTTTTTTGTATGAAATAAAATATATTTTAATCATTTCAACAATAAAAAAAGACTTATCTCTATTTTGAGACAGTCTCTTTATTTTACTTATAATAAGTCATTTGCATAATCTTTAATTGGTGCCTTTCTAAGTAGTAAAATTATAAATATTATACAAATAACTATAATTCCTACTTTTGTTCCGAATAAAATAAAAGGATTCTGAAATGAATAAATAATTTTTTCTAAAAACATCAGTATCTTATGCATATTTTTAGTTGCAAAATTAACTATATAAATTATAATTAGTATAGGTAATCCTATCAATATAGTAACACTAGTAGCCTTTCTAACCCTATATGTAAAAGCACCCAATAATGCTCCTATAAGACCTATACATATTTCATTTATACATATTTGTGCAAAATAATTTAAATAAGTTAGAGGTATACTTGATGTTGAAGGCTCTATTAGTGCAGATATAGACGTCCAAATTATATCTCTATTTAGTAAAACTGATAAGTCTATACTGTAACCTGTCATAATTTCTATAAATAACTTTGATAAAAAAATCAAAATTATACCTATAATAGAAATTACAAAGCTTAAAATAATTAAATCCATCACAATAGCTTTTATACAACTTTTTCTATCTGCTCTTATACTTAAAGCTCCTGAAAAATCTTTATTTGCTATATTTACTCCATACACAAATATCAATATATCTATATAGGTAAAAATAGGATTCACAATTGTAGATAAATTATTTTTAGATAATTCACCAAAAATTTTGAGGATAAATACTGGCAAAATGTTCATAAGAATTCCCATAATTACAAACATAATTATATATAACTTAGTATTTTTATTAAAAAATTTTATATATGGCTTTAATTCATTCAATTACAATCCCTCCTTCTTAGTCATGTTAACAAACATATCTTGTAGTCCCATGTATCCTACATCAATATTTGAATTTTTAAGTACTTTTTCATCATTTTCACTAAAGTCACCATAGTAAAAATAAGCAATTGTATTTCCAAATGCCTTTTTAGGCTTTATATTTTTTATACATTCTAATTTTTCTAACTCTTCTTTATTTCCAGTAATATAATGAGCTTTTTGTTTTATAACATCAATTTCTTCATCTATAATAATTTTTCCCTCATTTAATATTATTACATGTTCCAATAAATCATCTATTTCATCAATCAAATGAGTTGATATTATTATTGTCCTTGGATTTTTTATATAATTATCTAAAATTATGTTATAAAACTCTTGTCTATTTACTGCATCTAAACCAATTGTTGGCTCATCAAATATAGTAATAGCTGAATTAGAACAAATACCTATTATATTTGAAAGTATGGTTTTCATCCCTCTTGACAATTGTTTATACTTTTTTTTAGTATTTAAATCAAAATATTTACATAATTCTGCTTCTAACCCCTTATCGTAGTTTTTATAGAAACTAGAAGAAAATTCAAATACCTGACCTACTTTAAAATCTGGGCTATAAAATTCTTTTTCCCTCACAATGCAAACTTCTTCCAAGACTTTTACATCTTCCTTTAGGTTCTTTCCTAATATTTCTATCTCACCTTCATTTTGAATTAACTGATTTACCATTATATTTAATAATGTGGTTTTTCCAGCTCCATTCTTACCTAATAAACCATATATCTTATTTTTTTCAAAGTTTAAAGACATATTATTAAAGACATTTTGTTTTTTAAAACTGTGAGATAAATTTTCTATCTTAATAGAACTACTCATATGTTAATCCTCCTTGAAATTAATTATAGTATCAACTAATTCTTCTCTATTTATTTCTAATTTTTCAGCTTCTTGAAGTAGATTTTTTATGAAATTATGTTTAAAATTTTCTTTTCTAGCTTCTTTTATAATAGTTTTTGCACCCTCTGATACAAACATCCCTATCCCCCTCTTTTTGTATAAAATATTCTTATCAACCAATATATTTATACCTTTTAATACTGTAGCTGGATTAATTTTATAAAGCTTTGAAAGCTCTGTTGTTGATGGAACCTGTTCTTCTTCTTTTATTCCATTTGACAGTATCTCATCTTCAATTGCTCGTGCTACTTGAATAAATATAGGTTCTTCATTGTTTAATACTAATCTCATAGGTTCCTCCTTTCCAAGTTGGTTAATTACTCAACTAACTAACTATAGTACTATCTTATATTAACGTATCACATCTGTCAATATTAAATAAAAAAATATACGAAAATTTTTATCAAGAATAAGCTTTGATAGATATTAAAAAATATTATATTTAACATACTATATATGTATATTATGAATTAAAAAATCCAATAGGTTTTCCTATTGGATTTTTTAATTC
>NZ_JAGWCX010000095.1:0-11326 GCF_020657775.1 Clostridioides sp. ZZV14-6345
GTTTATGATTATATAATTAAACGATTTGGAATAGGTACAAACTATACAAAAATACATTTACAAGAATTAAGCAACGATTTACAAATCCTTACAGGAGCAAAGGAAATGAAAACAACCGAAGCAATAGGTACTGTATTAAACAATATTTTTGTAGTCAGCAGTAAAAAATATAGAAGTGTGGCACCCTTAGAAATGTGTTTCTATAAATATATATACCCTATGGGTGCCACAGATAATAAAAAAACAATTAGAATTTACAAAATAGAGAGGTATATTACTCTAAATGACATCAAAAAGGAGCTTGATTTAAAGGATAGCGATAGAAGCTTAGAGCATTTAGTTCGTAGTCGTAAAGATAAGTTATTGCAAACTATAGACAGTGATGACAAAGAGATATTATTAAATGGATTAGCATAAAATAAAGGGCAATTTGACATTGAAAAGGAGTGCTTAGAAGAGATTAATTTAAAAAGATTAATTGAAATAGGAATAAATTCACTAAAATTTCATTAAAAAAGCTGATATTTTGTTAAATTCTTTGCTAAATGATGATAATATTGGGACTTACACTTATAACTATATTGATTCAATGTTTGGAGTTGGTACAAGTTATACAGAAGAACACTTAAACGCTCTAACCACTGATTTACAGACGTTTCTAGCCACTAAAAAGAAGCTAACTATTAAGAAAATGAGGTTAATATTACGCTCGATTTTTGTTATTGAGTATAAAAATCATAGGGGTGGAACAGTAATGCCCTATAAATACTATAAAAACATATTACCCGTTACTGTTCCACCTAATGAAAGAGTACGAGTTTATACTATTAAAGGACACATTACCATAGAGGATATTAAAAGAGAATTAGGTTTAATGGATAATGATTTAAGCATAGAACATTTAGTTGAAGCTAGAATAAATAAGCTATTAAATACAGTTGATGAAACGGAAAAAGAGGTTCTTTTGGAAGGATTAATCTAACAGTTAATCTTAAGTACGAATAGTACTAAAAAAATGTTGCTTTGTATTAAGTGGGACGAAGTCCTGTTTCCTATTTAGGGTATAAATAAATAGACAATATAAAAAATGAGTATTGAGAATACCACTTTTTATTTTAATAACTATATCAAAAGCAAACTACACATATTACTATTACCGAAATTTCTAAAATAAATATAACAATAAAAAACGAAATACAGTTGCATCAATATATTCAGAAGAAATAATTCATTTTTAATGTATTCTGTTGTGCATGCTATTGTTGTCCATGTATGTAAAATAATAATAATATATAAAGGAGAAAATTTTATGAAAAAAAAATTAAAGCTATTATTTTCACTAGTAATAATGATTATAACGATTTATAGTACTTTGTTGATTAATGTTTTTGCAGAAGATGGTGATGGTAATGTTGAGTTTTTGGATACATTAAATATTGAAAATATTTTAGAAAGTAGTTATTGGAACTCTATGTGGAGAGGAGAAAATGCTCTTTTAAATAAATCTTATGGATGGTGCAGTGCTTTAGGTAAAGTTGAAAATGAATACTTAGGATATGATTTTCAAACTCCTCAAAAAATTGATTTTTATGAAATTGAAGCTGTACATAATGCCAGTAATGTAAATCAAGGTTATATGGTTAAAAGTTGGGAATTACAAGGATATGTGGATGAAACTTGGGAATCTATACATAAAGTTGATAATACTAAATCGTGGACATCTACAGATGAAGTCAGAAGGTTTAATGTTAAATGTGATAAAGAATATTCTAAATATAGAATTTTAGTAAAAGACTCTTTTAATCCACGTGGAGCAGAAGTAGGAAGATTGCGATTTGGTACATATGATACGAAAATTGTATTAGATGTTGAGCCATCAAAAGAAAAAATAAAATTACGTGAAAATATAACTGTTGATTTAACTATTGATAATATATCTAACATAACAGCAGAAGATATAAGAATAAAATATGATAATGAAAAACTTAACTTTATAGATTTTGAAGAAATAGAGGGATTTAAATTAGTAAAAGACATACAAAATCATGAAAATGGAGAATTAAGATTAATATTGGCAAGCAAGGGTAAAGAGCACATAGTTAACTCTAAAAAAATATTACTTAGATTAAAGTTTAAAGGAATTAAACCAGGTGTAGCTCTTATTGATATAACAAAAGGTAGAGTTTCTGATGGTATTAATATGGAAAAAGATTTACTAGACAAGCAATGCAATAAATGCACAGTAATTATAGAAGAAATAAAAGATGTAAATAATAGTGGAGAATTTACACTTTTAGACCTAGGAATTGATGCTCGCTATTTTGACGAAAATCCTAATTCTCCAGAATTATCTAAATATAATACAGATATATCTATAAATGGTTCTATAGATATATCTGACTTATTCGAAATAGTTGAATTAATTCTAGAAAATTATGCTTATAGTCTAAATAAATATTAATATGCTATTAAGAAACATATAGATGTAGAGGACATCAAAAAAGAATTAGGATTAATAGATAGTGATTTAAGTATAGAGCATCTAGTTGAAGCTAGAATAAATAAGCTATTAAATACAGTTGATGGAACTGAAAAAGAGGTTTTAATTAACTAATTACACTTACAAGAGTTAAGGAACTATTTAAAAGCTATTACATAAGCTTAAAGGATAATTAAGTGAGTAACATATAAAAAAAGTACACTTGTATAAGTTATATTATTTATACTGGTGTACTATTTTTTATGTTTAATATTGCAATCTTTTAAAGAGTTTAAAAGGCTTTCCAATGAATTTGAATGTATGTCGTTTAGAAATCTTTTTGTTTCAGATATTTTATAATCTTTTTTTGCTATGAGTATCGTATAATGTGTCATTCTACCTATTCGTTCAGATGCTAAGAAGCGTTTATTAACTAGTCTTGATAAAAGTGTTAGTGTTGTTGTTGGCTTCCAATTACATTTAATTTGCATTGCTTTGATGGCTTCTTTAGATGTGACTGTATCGTTTTTGTTCCAAATGAATTTCATAACTTTGAGTTCAGCTTCGGGTATCTTTGGTATATTCATTATAATTCCTTTCTTATAATTATAGGTCATTATAATTATTAAAGTTAATATTTTAGATTTATTAATATAAACATAATTAAAAAATGATATTTTTAAAATCTTTCAAATGAAAGATATGGCAGATGTTATTTTAGTGAGTTTATTATAATACAATTTTTAAAAGGTTACAATATACAAAAATAGTAACTGAAAGGAATAAGTAAAAAAATGGACTTAGATTTTAGAGCAATCGGACAACGGATAAAAATTGCTAGAATAAAGAAAAGACTTACACAAGATACTTTATCGGAATTAGTAAATATAACTCCACAACACATGAGCAATATAGAGCGAGGTGGCTCTAGTGTCAGTCTACCAACTCTCATTTCTATTGCTAATATTTTGCATGTATCAATAGATGAGTTATTGTGTGATGTAGTTTTGGACTCTAAAGTTATTTTTGAAAAAGAATTAAGCGACATTCTGAAAGATTGTAACGAATATGAGATAAGAGTTTTAGTAGACATTTTGAAAGCCTCTAAAGATTCTATTAGAAGTGTTAAAATGTTTCAATCAAATATAAATAATAGATATTAGATAAATATAAGCTTTGATAGTTTAATTGCTATTGAAGCTTTTTATTATACCTAAATTAACATATTTTACCAGTGAAGAAAAAAGGAAAATATAGAAGAAGTGAGAATGGATTAAATAATAATCAGATAGCAAAGGAGCTAAAAATCAATCGAAGTACAGTAACTAAATACCTAAAATTATAATGTTGCTTGAAACGTCGCTTTGTATTAAGGGGGACGAAGTCCTGTTCCCTATTTAGGGGACGAGTTTGTGTTTTTTAGAGTCTCCGATTTTAGGGTAGAATAAAGAGTATGAAGAAGCTTTTAAGGGAACTTTACCATTCTTTATGGGTTAAAAGAATTTTCTAACTTAGAATTTTATAGATAGCATGACATTTATGTTTTAAGTTAATAATAGTAAGGAAGTTAGGAATTAAATAAATGTACAATTTTACAATCGAAAGAGTTGCATTTTATACAACAAGATAGTATAATAATATTAAGTAAGATATGGATTTCTTCTCGTAGAGCCACACGAGAAGGGTAAAATAAATAAGGCTCAAGGATGGATTTCTTGTTGGAGAGCTACTCAACAAGGGTAAAATAAATAAGGCTCAAGGATGGAAATAAAACCTCGTAACGTTTGTTATGGGGTTATTTTACATTATAGGGGGAAATTTCTTAGTGACCAAAGATAAAAAGAAATTAAAATTTGTACTTTTATCAAACGATTTCTACAAAGATTATGATAAAAATACTTATGAGGAAATATTAAGAAAAAATTCGAGACCATATATTATGTTTATTATTAAAATAGATAATATAGATTACGCTGTTCCATTTAGAACTAATATTAATCATAAGTTTGCATATTTTACTAATCCACCAAAAAAGTGTGGCATTGATTATAAAAAAGCTATAGTAGTGACAAAAGCAAATTATTTGGATGTATCAAAAAATATTTTAATTAATCAAAAAGAATATATAAACATAAGAGAAAATGAAGATGTAATAATAAAAGAATTTAAAAATTATTTAAAGCAATATAAAAAGGCTATAAAAAAGTTGAGTGTTAAAAGAAATTATGAAATATACAAGTTTTCATCTCTGAAATATTTCCATAAGGAGATGAGAATAAAAGAGGTTAGTTGTGAACCTACTTTGTAGGTTCTTTTTAGTTGTCTAGTCCTAACTAGTATTTAAAGGGTAAAAGATTGAATCAAAGTGAAATAGCTCTTTGTATTAAGGAGGACGAAGTATTGTTCCTTCTTTTGTATGGATTTATGAATTAATAGCTTTAAACATACATAAAATTGATTTACATAAGCTTAAAGGATAATTAAGTGAGTAACATATAAAAAAAGTACACTTGTATAAGTTATATTATTTATACTGGTGTACTATTTTTTATGTGTAATATTGCAATCTTTTAAAGAGTTTAAAAGGCTTTCCAATGAATTTGAATGTATGTCATTTAAAAATCTTTTTGTTTCAGATATTTTATAATCTTTTTTTGCTATGAGTATTGTATAATGTGTTATTCTACCTATTCGTTCAGATGTTAAAAAGTGTCTAATAACAAGCCTTGATAAGATTGCTAGTGTTGTTGTTATTTTCCAACCATATTCAAGTTCCATAGCTTTTGTAACCTCTTTAGATGTTACAATGTCATTTTTATTCCAAATAAACTTCATAACTTTGAGTTCTGTTTGAGGTATCTTTGGTATATTCATTATAATTCCTTTCTTATAATTATAGGTCATTATAATTATTAAAGTTAATATTTTAGATTTATTAATATAAACATAATTAAAAAATGATATTTTTAAAATCTTTCAAATGAAAGATATGGCAGATATTATTTTAGTGAGTTTATTATAATACAATTTTTAAAAGGTTACAATATACAAAAATAGTAACTGAAAGGAATAAGTAAAAAAATGGACTTAGATTTTAGAGCAATCGGACAACGGATAAAAATTGCTAGAATAAAGAAAAGACTTACACAAGATACTTTATCGGAATTAGTAAATATAACTCCGCAACACATGAGCAATATAGAGCGAGGTGGCTCTAGTGTCAGTCTACCAACTCTCATTTCTATTGCTAATATTTTGCATGTATCAATAGATGAGTTATTGTGTGATGTAGTTTTGGACTCTAAAGTTATTTTTGAAAAAGAATTAAGCGACATTCTGAAAGATTGTAACGAATATGAGATAAGAGTTTTAGTAGACATTTTGAAAGCCTCTAAAGATTCTATTAGAAGTGTTAAAATGTTTCAATCAAATATAAATAATAGATATTAGATAAATATAAGCTTTTATAGTTTGATTACTATTGAAGCTTTTTATTATATTCAAAATTACATATTTTACCAGTAAGGAAAAGAGGGGAAAATGTAGAAAAAACACAAAGAGTCTGCTATTATCTAAGTATAAACCCTATATACAGAATAGAATTGATAGAACTTATGTGATGATTATACACTTATCATCCCCTTACCTCTCATGAGGTTTTTAAATGGTATATCAGTAAGAGTTATATTGTATAGAAATATAATCCTTATTGATATATCATTTTTTTGTTTTAAAAATTTGTAAGCTTAATAAATATAAAAAAGATTTTGGCGATTTTGTATGAAATATTTAGGAAATAGTTGATATAAAAAAGGTGACATGTTCGTGTTCAGAGAAGCCAACATTTAACTGTATGTGTGATATTTATATTATTTTTAGATAGAATCATTGGAAATCAACAATAAAATATGTTTGGTGTTACAGGAATAAAAAATAACTACAATAAAAGGATTTATAGTTTATAAATCCTTTTATTGTAGTTATTTTTTATTTAAAATTAATTTGATTATCTCAGGTTTAGTTAAATTATGAACTCCCTTGGAAAATAATATTCCACCTATTATTAAAAACATGTAAGAATAGTTTTTAAATATTTGATTTTCAATTAAGTCTTCAAAGCCTTTATCCGCTAGGTATCTTGCTTTCAATGATAATGCCAAGTCATTGTTAAAAAATAATATTATAAAACCTAATACTATTAATATTAAACTAACTTTTAAATACATATTTTTATCTTCCATTTTTAATCATCTCCTTTTGTAATTATTTAAATTTATATTTGCTCTTGATATAAATTACTTAAAGAACTAATTTTAAAATTTAGGACATTAGGCTTTAATTCTGTAACTTGTAACAACTCATTATATAATTTAAATGGATTTTCATCATACATGTTCAAAAATCTTTTTATATCTTTGTTTTTATGTATATAGAATAAAGTACTAGTATTATTTTTAAATTCTACTAAGCTTACTCCAACATGTTCAAGCACTTCTTTTTCTTCTATATCAAAATCTTTTTCTGAAATAAAATGAACTTTGATTAAATTTATTCCTGCATCAAATTCATTAGGATTATCTTTATAAACATCAATTAAGTATGGATAATCTTTTAGTTCTGATTTTCTTTTGCAATCTTAGATTACATAAAAGCCTAATGATTCATTTAAACAGTCCTCTGTTTGCATAAGCTTGAAAATTTCGAAGTCCGTCATTCTAAGTTCTCCAACTAAATATATATTTGGTTTTTCCATTAACTATATCTCCTTTTATAATATCGATAATAAAGATAGTATTGATTTCGATTTTATTTTTTCATAATAAATATCCTCCAATTTATTTTATTTAAATATATAACAAATACCAAAATTATTTTTAGACATATATATCTACAATTCTTTAAATTCTATATAATTTTATTTATAAAGAATATATTGTGAGGGAGATTAACTTATGTTGTTATATTTGACTATTATAAATTCAGAAGAAGAAAGGAATAAGTTTGAAGATATATATATTAAATACAAGAAACTAATGTTTTATGTTGCTAATCAAATTTTGAAAGATGAAGTATTATCAGAAGATGCGGTTCACAATGCCTTTCTAAAAATAATTGATAATCTTGATAAAATAAATGATGTAAACAGTCCAAAAACTAAAGGATTCGTTGTTATTATAGTAAAGAGAATTTCAATAAATATATATAATAAGCGAAAGAAAGAGGAAATAAGTGATATTAATGATGAGAGTTATAAATTTAATTCTTTAGATTTATCAATTGAAGAATTAGGTAATTACAGCCACTTAGGAGAAGCTTTAAAGAAACTATCTGAAACAGATTTACAAATAATACTATTAAAGTATAGTCATGGTTTTTCTACTAAAGAGATTTCTAAGATATTAAATATAAAAGAGGTTAATTTGTATAAGAGAAATAAAAGAGCATTAGAAAAATTAAAAAAAATTTTAAATGAAACGGAGGCGTTGTCAAATGAATAAAGATAAATTAGATATAGAAAAATTATTATATGAACAGCTTCCAAAAATAGAAGAAAAGATGTTATATGAATTACCTTGTGATGAAGATATTGACCATGACTTTTCTATGGAATTTGGAAGTAAAATGAATAAACTTATAAAGGAAAATGAAAAAAAAGTAAAAAAGAACTCTTATAAAAATATTAAAAGAATTGCTATTATTTTTATAATTATTTTATCAAGTATAGTCACTATAACTACTATAAAAACAGAAGCTTTTCCAGAAAATTTAATGAGAATAATGAAGAAGGTATATAAAGAATTTACAGACTATAATTTTATAAACCCTCATAAATCAAATGTATCATTCAAATATATAGAACCTAAGTATATTTCTACTGGATATAAAGAAGTTGAAAGAATTGAAGACGAAAATTATCTATCAATATCATACAAAGATAAATCAGATAATTACATAATTTATCAAATGATGCCATACGCTAGAGATGTTGTAGTATTGGATACAGAGGATGCATTTGTTGAAAATATAAAATTTAATAATCATTATGCACAGTATGTTGAAAAGGAAAATACTCAGCAATTATTATGGCATGATAAAAATAATATCTATATGTTATCTAAAGAATTACCTACAAAAAAAATAACTAAAAAAGATAAATCAGAATTTATTAAAATTGCGGAAAATATTAAGTAAAACTTTGTCTAAAAAAACCTCCTTTGATTGTTATATTGAATATATAAAATTTTATAAGGAGGTTTTTTAATGAGAATAAAAAACATAATATCAATATTTGTATGTGCGTTAATTATGATAATGTCAGTGAATGTTGTTAGTTTTGCTGACGAATTTAATTCATCTGATATTATTTTTATGGAAGATGGGCAAGAAGAGGTAATTCCTTTTTCAGTGAATATATTAAATGGCAGATGCAATATATCATTTTCTAATGGAAACGCAAATATAAGTGCTTCTGTTGTTGGGAAATCTGGAGTAACTAAAACATCTATTATAACAAAATTACAAGAACTAAAATCTGGAAATTGGGTAGATTTAAAAACATCTTCAAAGAAAACTGGAGGAAAAACTTGTTCTGTTACAAATTCATACTCTGTAACAAAAGGACATACATATAGAGGTGTTGCAATCATTACCGCTGGAAATGAATCTAAAACACTGATAAGTACATCTCAAAAATATTAAAAATTCAAGAATTTTTTTGTGGTGTAAAAATGTTACTATTAGATTTTTATGCCCCCATAAATTTATTAGGCTTTGCTTAGTTTTATTTATGTTTTGGGGCATAAACTTCTTATTGTTTTTGGCAATTCAAAAATAAATTCATTTTTAGAGGAATGAGTATTAATTAGAGCGTTTTTTTATGTATAAATATCCTTAAATCTGTTATAGTTCTTCCTGTCTTAAATTCTTCATAATTGAAGCTAATGTCTGTCTGTTCTTCTAATTCATTGTATAGTTTCATGCTCATTTTCAATTTCAAGAGTTTTCCCAAGTAACTTTTTTGTTATTTTAGGTATCTCAGAATAGGCAGATTATCCTTTTAAATTTAACAATTCTTTAAATTCTTTTGTACTAAACTTATATTCCTTAAATTCCTCATCAGTAGATTTAATCATAGAAGCTAAAGTTAAAATTATTCTCTGTTCTTGTATTGACAAATCATATTTACAATTCATTATAAAATAGTTCGATTTCTTAACTATATATTCTTTTTTCATATATATCCCCCTTTAAAATTATAAACTATAACATAATAAAGTTATAGTTAGCACCAAAAAAGTTATAGTTAAAAAATACAAGCAAGTGATTCCAAGGTTTTGAATAGTGTCTAAAATAATTAAAATATATTTAAATATTAAAAGACAACTTAACAAAGAATAAATCTCTAAAACCAACTTTAAAAGTTATAAGAATAATTCTTTATAAGACAAAAACCACTCAAACGCCAATAAGAGTGGTTTAAAAAAATAATTCTTTAATCAATTTTGATGGAAATAGCTATTCTTGTAGGTTGAATTTATAGTTTTGTAAAAAATAGCAATAAAATTTATTGAAGATATAAATAAAGTAGTTCATATTTGAATAGTAAAAAAAAATTATTTTTTTGTCCAAAAAACGAATCCTAAGTTGTTATATATATAATTAAATAAATAGGAGGATGTTTTTATGAAGTTAAAAAAAATTAATAAACTGTTGGCTCTATCTATAGTAACTGCTGTTGTAATAAATCCATTTGGGTCAATCGCAAACGCTATGAGTTCAAATGAAGTTGGGAATCAATATGAAAGTATTGAAAAAGCAAATTTTAAGATTTTAAGTGATGACTTAGATAATATTATTTATACTTATGATGAGCAAGGAACTAGTTATAGAGTTGAGGAAAAAGTTGCAAATGACTTCTCTTCTGTTAAAAGTACTATTTATGAGAAAAATAACAAAAATGAATATGTTATCTCTTCTAAATTGGAAACAACTATTAGTGACAATGAAGTTACTCTTAAAACACAAGAAGATAATAATATAACAACTGAAGTTGTACCATTAAGCGATTTAATTACAGTTAATGGCGAACCTACATATGATGATAGTATGGCAAAAAATAGAGATACTTGGACATATAATCAAACATTAAAAACTTCATCTAAGTTTTTAACTTATACACTAGGTGCAATAACAGCTGTCATAACAACTGCTGTTAGTTTTAAACTTGGAGAGGGTGGTAAGTTGTTGGCTGCCGCAATTAGTTCAGTAGCACAAAAAGTTATAAGTGATAATATAAAACAAGTTTACTATAAAAAAGATTTTTACTATACTTATTATCAAAATACAATTTTACCTAGAGGAGAAAAAGTTATATCAAAAGCATATAAAAACTCTGGAAGAACTCAACAAATTGGAAAAACAATGACTGATTATTATTATAGATAGAGAGGATAATTAAATGTTAAAACTAAAAACTAGATTATATATATTATTTATAACTTATTTGATTTTATTATTTTCAAAAACAATTCAATTTGAATTAGGAGTATTTATTCTTTTAGGTATTCAATGTATCTTTTTTATTGTAGATTCTATTTATTATTATAGAAAATCAGACAACAAAAAATCGATAATATCACTTATAAGTGCCATTATATTAATGCTACCTTTTGGAGCTACTTATATAATAAACCATTTATAATATTTTAAGTTGTAAAGTACTAAATAAGCATAGTTTTAACAGTTTAAAAAATAATTAATAATTCAAATATATTCATATTTAAATGAATATAAAAATTTGGACAATACAAAAAAGGGGCTGTCGCACTAGAAAATAGTGCTACGCCC